>NZ_BCBP01000016.1:0-198564 GCF_001753955.1 Pseudomonas sp. NBRC 111139 | reverse complement strand
CTAACAGGCGGCAGTGCCAGCGTTGCTTTTTTAGCACAGCGAGTGTAAGCGAAGTCTTCGCTCGTCAATCTTTAGACGGCGTGTCTCAGGGGGCTATAATACGATGCTTGGGATATATGGCTTTCAAAAAAATCATGTTGTTCCCGCGGCAGCTATCTAAGAATGCTGCAAGCAAGTGGGCGAGGTAACTGTTCATAATTTATACAATATTGATTTCCTGCCGAAATGTGAGGAGAATCACCGGGTGTGAACGGTATATCGAAGCTCTCCGCGTAATAATACTTCGACCATAGAGAAAAACTGGATGTTATTCACGATTACGTAAAAAGGTTGAACCAAAGCGGACTATCAAAAGGCTAACTCACGGAGTCATGGTTGATGAGAGAAAGGGATTGCGCGCAGATGAGTCGGCGCTGAATAAAAACTCTGCTAGAGAACCAGCTTGTGGTTAGGAATCATATACTTTCTATTTCAGATGATTACCCTGAGAGTTACTGGCTGAAGGTAAAGATGTTGTCAGGTGAAGAATCTGGGGTTTTTAAAGAGGGTGTGGCTGTAAGCAAGGATATAAAAGTCTGCTTCGAGGGATCAAAAAGGGTCAGTGCCTCCAAGCTCTTGAGCTATGATTTTTTTTACAGTGACGGGCCCAATTTGATTTCGCCACGGCTCTACGAATTAATGAGGGCAGAAAACATTTCTGGTGTTCAGTTTGTGGATGCGGATCTACTGATAGGTGAGGTTTCCTATGCTGGTTACAAAGTGTTCAGCGTGATTGATAAATCACCAGCTTTTAACTTGAAGGAGTCCGTTAGCGAACCGTTGCTTAGCTATATGCCAGATGGCCCTAGATGGTTCAGCAAGATAGTTTTGGATGATGAGGCAATACTTTCTAGTGACGTCGTTAGGGCTGAAGAGGAAAGCTCCGTCATTGTGGTGGCTGCTCGCGTCAAGTCTATTTTTGAAAATAGCTCGGTTCGCGGAGTGCAGTTTAAGGATTAGATATCTTGTCTTCGGGTCTTTCGAGATTTACTTTCTGCATAAGTTTTGTTGTGAGAGTTTGGTGGTGTGATCTTTAACAGTTAAGTATTGGACTGGCTCTGCCAAAGTGTTAGCGGAGCCAGTATTTTTACGGCATATATCGGCTAGCGCATCTACAACCCGTACAAGCAGGTGTACTTGGTGTGCACCGAGGGCGACCACTTCCTGCACTTCACTCGCACACCCGACGGAACATTGATCGACATCAGCGCCACCGGCGGCCCCCGCGTGCACCTGCAGTACGACAACCCGCTGGGTCGCCTAACCGACATCAAGCGCGTGGTGAACAACGAAGCGGTGGAAACGCTTATCACCACCTGACCACGCTGGTGACCCAGGCCAGCTACCCGGATGGCAGCACCTGGCGAGCGCGCTACGACGACAAGGGCAACCTGCTCGCCGAATTCGATGCCCTCGGCCAGATGACCGAGTACCTGAACAGCGATGACGGCCTGCCGCACACCATCATCGATGCGACCTACAAGTCCAAGTACCTGTGGTGGAACACCCTGGCCCAGGTCGAGCGCTACCAGGACTGCTCGGGCAAGAGTACGTACTACCGCTATGACGAACGCCAGCACCTGGTGGCGGTGACCGATGCGCTGAACCAGACCACCACGCTGGAGCGCAAGCCCGACGGCGAAGTGCTGCGCATCAGCCACCCGGACGGCACCACGGAAACCTTTACCTACAACGTCTACGGGCAGGTGCTCAGCCACACCGACGGCAAGGGCCAGACCACCCGCCTGATGCGCACGGCCCGCGGCCTGCCGAGCAGCCGCCAGGATGCCAAGGGCCAGCGGGTTCGCTACGAGTACGACAAGGCCATTCGCCTGACCGCGCTGGTCAACGAGAATAACGCCACGTACAGCTTTACCTACGACTCCAGCTCTACACCCATTCCGCTTTTCCCCCCGACTGGTTCCGCTGGGCGGAACCACATTCGTTTGTGATCCCGCGTCACTCGCGCTTATCTGTGAGCCAAGCACGACCTGCCTCACCTGTCGTGACCTGAAGGCGAACAACAAGAACGGGAAACCACCCGCGCGAGGAGACTCCACATGTCCCGACATCAGCATATCCAGGCCTGGCTCGCCGACGTGGCCAGCGACCTGCACGCGATCCGTCACGATATCCACGCTCACCCGGAACTGGGCTTTGAAGAAAGCCGCACCTCGGCATTGGTCGCCCGACTGCTGGAGGCATGGGGCTATGAAGTGCACACCGGTATCGGCAAGACCGGCGTGGTCGGCGTGCTGCGCAATGGCAGCAGCCCCCGCCGGCTGGGCCTGCGCGCCGACATGGACGCGCTGCCCATCCACGAAGCAACGGGTGCGGCATACAGCAGCCAGCACCCAGGCTGCATGCACGCCTGTGGTCATGACGGGCACACCACCATGCTGCTTGGCGCCGCACGCTACCTGGCGGCCACCCGGCAGTTCGACGGCACGCTGACACTGATCTTCCAGCCGGCCGAGGAGGGCCAGGGCGGTGCCGAGGCGATGCTGGCCGACGGCCTGTTGGAGCGATTCCCATGTGATGCGCTATTCGGCATGCACAACATGCCAGGGCTGCCGGCCGGGCACCTGGGGTTTCGTGAAGGGCCGATGATGGCTTCGCAAGACCTGCTGACGGTGACCCTGGACGGGGTGGGTGGCCATGGCTCGATGCCGCACCTGACCGTCGACCCGCTGGTGGCGGCCGCCAGTGTGGTGATGGCGCTGCAAACCGTGGTGGCGCGCAATATCGATGCGCAGGAGGCAGCAGTGGTCACCGTCGGCGCATTGCAGGCCGGCGAAGCGGCCAACGTGATTCCGCAACAGGCGCTGTTGCGCCTTAGCCTGCGCGCACTGAACGCCGAGGTGCGGGCGCAGGCCCTTGAGCGGGTGCGGGCAATCATCGTCAGTCAGGCCGAGAGCTTTGGCTGCCGCGCCAGCATCGAGCACCGCCCGGCCTACCCGGTGCTGGTCAACCATGCCGCTGAAAACGCCTTTGCCACCCAAGTAGGGGTCGAGTTGCTGGGCGCCCAGGCTGTGGATGGCAACACCCGCAAGCTGATGGGCAGCGAAGACTTCGCCTGGATGCTGCAGCGCTGCCCGGGGGCCTACCTGTTCATCGGCAATGGTGTATCCCGGCCGATGGTGCACAACCCGGCCTACGACTTCAACGACGACATCCTGCTGACCGGCACCGCCTATTGGGGCGCGCTGGCAGAGCGCTGGCTGGCACCTGCCTGATTGTCCCTTTTTGACCACTGCCGCTGGAACCCGGGCGCGACTGCGCCTGGGCGATCACCCAATCATTGTGTGGAGTGTTCCCTATGCAGACTTCGAGCACCGGCGTGTCGCGTACCCGGCAAGTGGTGGCCGCCGTTATCGGCAACGCCCTGGAATGGTATGACTTTATCGTGTATGGCTTTCTGGCCAGCATCATCGCCCGGCAGTTCTTCCCGTCCGACGACGCCTACGCCTCGCTGCTGATGGCCCTTGCCACCTTCGGCGTCGGGTTTTTCATGCGCCCGGTGGGCGGCGTGCTGCTGGGCATGTATTCCGACCGCAAGGGCCGCAAGGCGGCCATGCAGATGATCATCCGCCTGATGACCGTGTCCATCGCCATGATCGCCTTCGCACCCGACTACCTGGCCATCGGCATGGCTGCGCCGCTGCTGATCGTGGTGGCGCGCATGCTGCAAGGCTTTGCCACCGGTGGTGAATACGCCAGCGCCACGGCGTTTCTGGTGGAAAGCGCGCCTGCCCACCGCAAGGGCCTGTATGGTTCGTGGCAATTGGTAGGGCAGTGCCTGGCGGTGTTTTCCGGGGCGGCAATGGTGGCGTTGGTTACCCACCTGTGCTCGCCTGAGGCGCTGGACAGCTGGGGCTGGCGCATCCCGTTCGTGCTGGGCCTGCTGATCGGGCCGGTCGGGCTGTGGATTCGCAAGCATATGGAGGAGCCTGAGGCGTTTGTCGAGGCGCGTCGCCATGCCAAGGGCCAGTCGCCCGGCCTGTGGCAGGTGCTGCGTGAACACCGGCGCAGCCTGCTGGTGTCGATGGGGTTGGCCTGCGGCGCGACGGTATCGTTCTACGTGGTGCTGGTGAACATGCCGACCTTCGCCCACAAAAGCCTGGGCCTGCCGCTGGACCAGGTGCTGCTGGTGCAGATGCTCGCCGTGGGGCTGATGACCCTCGTGATTCCGTTGTCCGGGGCGCTGTCTGACCGGCTGGGGCGGCGCCCGGTGCTGATGGCCTTCACCCTGACGTTCTTCGTGATGGTCTACCCACTGTATGTGTGGGTGGCCGCTGCGCCTTCCCTGGAGCGCCTGTTGGTCATGCAACTGATGTTGTGCACGGCCATCGGTGGTTTCTTCGGCCCGGCGCCTACTGCCCTGGCCGAACAGTTCCCGGTCCAGGTGCGTTCCACCGGCGTGTCGGTGGCCTACAACGTGGCGGTGATGGTGTTCGGTGGCTTTGCCCCGTTGATCGTGACCTGGCTCACCCAGGTGCTCGGCACCCCAGTGGCGCCGGCGTTCTACGTGCTGTTTGCCTGCCTGCTGACATTGCTGGGCACCTATTGCCTGAAAGAAGCACCGCGGGCAGTCAAGCCTGCCGCCTTCAACCTTGGAGTAAAACCGTGAAGCCGCTAGCCATCGACCCCATTGTTGCCCTCGATGCCGAGGCACTGTCCCAGGCCATCCATGCCCGCCAGTTGTCATGCCGGGAAGTGATGCAGGCTTACCTGGGGCATGTCGAGCGCTTCAATCGGCAGGTCAATGCACTGGTCTCGCTGCGCCCGGCCGAAGTGCTGCTGGCCGAGGCCGAGACGCGTGACCGCGAACTGGCCTGTGGCCATTCGCGCGGCTGGATGCATGGCATGCCGCAGGCAATCAAGGACCTCGCCGCCACGGCCGGGCTGCGTACCACGCTCGGCTCGCCGCTGTTTGCCGAGCAGGTACCCGAACAGGATGCGATCAGCGTGGCGCGGGTGCGGGCGAGCGGGGCATTGATCATGGGCAAGAGCAATGTGCCTGAGTTTGGCCTGGGCTCGCAAAGCTACAACCCCTTGTTTGGCACCACCATCAACGCCTACGACCCGTCGCGGGTGGCGGGTGGCAGCAGCGGTGGGGCTGCAGCGGCGCTGGCCATGCGCTTGCTGCCGGTGGCCGACGGCAGCGACATGATGGGCTCGCTGCGCAACCCGGCGGCGTTCAATAACCTGTTCGGCCTGCGCCCATCGCAGGGCCGCGTGCCGCATGGGCCGGCGCCCGAGCTGTTCGTGCAGCAGCTGGCCACAGAAGGGCCGATGGGCCGCAGTGTAGTCGACGTGGCGCGGCTGCTGTCGATACAGGCGGGTGTTGATACCCGGGCGCCGCTGTCGCTGAGCGAAGGCCGGCGCGATTTTGCCGTTGGCTTGCCGCGCGATTTTCGCGGAGTACGCGTGGGCTGGCTGGGCGACTACAACGGCTATCTGCCGATGGATGACGGGGTAATGAGCCTGTGCGAGTCGGCGCTGGCCGACTTTGCCGAGCTGGGCTGCCGGGTCGAGGCCTGCCAGCCGGCATTCAACCTGGCGCGCTTGTGGCAATGCTGGCTGACCCACCGCCACTTCCTGGTGCATGGCAACCTCGGCGCAGCCTATGCCGACCCTGGCAAGCGCGCATTGCTCAAGCCCGAAGCACAGTGGGAGGTGGAAGGTGGCTTGCAGCTGAGTGCGGCGGCGCTGTACCAGGCTTCGTTGGACCGCAGTGACTGGTACCGCGCCATGGGCAAGCTGTTCGAGCGTTACGACTTCCTGCTGTTGCCCTCGGCCCAGGTGTTCCCTTTCGATGCACGCCAGCCATGGCCGACGGTGGTCGGGGGGCGGGCAATGGACACCTACCACCGCTGGATGGAAGTGGTGATCGGGCCGACCTTGGCCGGCTTGCCGAGCATCAGCGTGCCGGTGGGGTTCAATGCCGCCGGGTTGCCCATGGGCCTGCAAATCATAGGCCCGGCGCAGGCCGACCATGCCGTGCTGCAGCTGGCGTATGCCCACGAACAGCTCACCCGCTGGGTGGTGCGCTGCCCGCCACAACGCCTGCTTGCGCCATGAAAGCACGGGCAGGCGCGGATCTTGCTGGCTATCCTGACCATCCCGCTACAAGGAGGTCATACCCATGGGCATCACGGCAGACAGCGGCGGCGTGCGTTCGGTGGAGCGGGCGCTGGCCATCGTCGACCTGCTGGGCGAACACCAGGCGTTGGGCCTGGAAGAACTGCACTACCTGACGGCGCTGCCCAAGGCCACGGTGTCGCGCATGATCGCCACCTTGCAGGCGCAAGGCTGGGTGTACCGCGGCCTTGCCGACCGGCGCTACCGGCTGTGCGCGCGACGCCTGTTCGGTGACCGCCAGTTGCGTTTCAAGCGGCGCCTGGTGGAAAGCGCAGCGCCCATGCTGCTGGAGCTGAGTGAGCGCACCGGGCTGGTCGCTGACCTGTCGTGTTTCGACGGCCAGCGGCTGGAGGTGATGGAAAGCGCCATTCCCCAGGTGCTGCGCAAGCGCTATCCGCACACCAGTCAGATTGTTGGGCAGCATGCCAGCCTGTTTCATTCGGCGATGGGGCGGGCGTGCCTGGGGGAGCTGGCGGTGGACGAAGTGCAGCGCCTGGCGGCCCATGAGCGGCTGGGTGACGACGGGTTGTTACGCGATATCGAAGAACAAGCGCACAAGGGCTTTGGTCAGCGCACCGAAGGCTACTGGGAATACCCGGTGCGCCTGCCGTTCCTGATCCGCGCCATTGCCTTGCCAGTACATGCCGAAGGGCGCCTGGTCGGCAGCATTGCCTTGCAATGGCCGCTGGATCAGGCGCCGGTGGAGCGGGTGTCGAGCCTGCACCTGAGCAGTTTGGCGACCACGGTGGGGGAAGTGCAGCGGGCCTTGGCTGTTTGATGTTTCCTGCACGGGTTTCTTCGCGGGTAAGCCACAGACGCGTGCATTGCCAGTACCGCCCACAGAACCTGCGGGCGTTACTGGCCCTCCCGAAATCCGCTAGGGCTCACCCCCGCCTGCTTGCGAAAGAACCGGCTGAAATACCCCACATCGGCAAACCCCAGCTCATGGGCGATCTCTTTCACGCTCAGGCTCGAATGCCCGAGCATGCGCTTGGCCTCCAGCACCAGTCGGGCATTGATCACATTCATCGGCGTCATGCCCAGGTGTTCCTGGCACAACCGCCCCAACGTCACCAGGGTCATGCCCAATTCGGCGGCGTATTCCGCCAGTGGCCAGTGCGCGCGGTAGTGCATGTCTACCAGCTCGCGAAAAGCCGTCAGCTGCTGGCTGCGTCTTGATACTGGGCGCTGCTCACCTGCGGGCATGTACGGCTCATGGCGCAGGACATGGATCATCAGTGCCAGCAATAGCGCCATGCTGCTGGCCACATGCTCGCGGGCGCGGTTGTGGTATTCCTCGCGCAGGGCCCGAAACAGGGGCAACAACGGGTCTTCATCGGCGGCCCAGTGGGGCAGGGCAATCACCTGTGGTTTGCGCAGTTGCACCCGCACGTTGGGTGCCAGCACCTGGGCGATGCTATCCAGCGGGTGCTGCGCAGCCGTGATTACCTGGCCTTCTACCTGGCTGGCCCAATGAAATCCATGCACCACCTGCGCCGGGACGTACACCACGCAGGGTGCATGAACCTGAAACCGGTCACTGTCGAACAGCACCTCGCCGCCACCGCTTTGCAGGTACAACAGCTGCAGCAAGCCTTCGTGACGGTGTGCGGCAATCTCCCAGTTGTGCGCGCCAGAGCGCTGGGATATCTGCTCCACATGCAAGGCTTCGTGCCACACCGGCTGCGCGGTTTCACCGTACAGGGCGTAATTGGGGATCTTGTTCATGGTGTTGTAATTGTTCTGTTCAGTACCCGCTACTGTGCCATAGCTGCCCGCAGGCTTCAGGGCGCAGTGGGCAAATTGACGGGAATGTGGGGCTGGTTGCAGGTTTTGTCCATTCTGCCGGTGGGCCTGCCGGCCATAGCCTGTTGCCCAGAACAAGCAACGCTCTGGAGAGCAGCATGCACAACAACAAGATCCTTTCTCAGTGGCTAGGCCTGGAGTCGGCCGTATGCGTGGTGACCGGCGCGGCCGGCGGCATTGGCGCAGCATTGGCCGCAGCCTTGGTGGAGCAGCAGGCCCACGTGGTGCTGCTTGACCGCGACTTGGACAAATGCCGCGAACTGGCGGCCACCCTGGGGGAACACAGTGCAGGCGAAGTCAGTGCCCTGGCCTGCGACATTGCCGACCCGGCCAGCGTGGAGCAGGCTGCGGCCCAGGTACAGGCGCTGCATGGGCGCTGCGATGTACTGGTCAACAATGCCAGCGTGCTGCGCCCCGGTGCGCTGGACACGCTAAGCCTGGAACAATGGAACCAGGTGCTGGCGGTCAACCTCAGTGGCTACCTTTTGTGTACCCAGGCCTTTGGCCGTTCCATGCTGGACTGCGGCCAGGGCCGTATCGTGCATGTGGCCTCGATTGCAGCCCATTACCCGCAACCCAACAGTGGCGCTTACAGCGCGGCGAAGGCAGGCGTCAGCATGTTGTCGCGGCAGATCGCCGTGGAATGGGGGCCGCGTGGTGTGCGCAGCAACGCCGTATGCCCGGGTTTGATCCGCACGCCATTGTCGGCGGCGTTCTATGCCGACCCACAGGTGGCGCGCCGGCGTAGCGCCATGACCGCCAACCAGCGCATCGGTGAGCCGCAAGACATCGCCGAAGCCGTGCTGTTTCTGGCCAGCCGCCGCGCCGACTATATCAACGGCGCCGAGCTGACCGTGGATGGCGGACTGGAAAGCATGCCCATGGCATTGATCCCGCGCCCTGGCTTCGAGGGGGCAGGCCAATGAATACGCGTAGCTGCGATGTACTGGTCATCGGTGCGGGTGCTGGCGGCCTGGCGACAGCCATCACGGCGAAAAAGCTTGGCCTGGATGTGATCGTCATCGAAAAGGAGGCGTGCTTCGGCGGCACCACGGCGTTTTCCGGCGGCGTGCTGTGGGTGCCGGGCACCCGGCACGGGGGCAATGACAGCCAAGCAGCGGCCATGACCTACCTGCGCAACGAAACCGGTGCCTGCTTCGATGCGGCCGGGGTGGAGGCATTCTTGCGCTACGCGCCGCAGATGGTTGAGTTTTTCGAGCGCGAGACGGCAGTCAAATTCGTGCCCACGCTGTACCCCGATTATCACCCGCAGGTGGAAGGCGGCGTCGATGTGGGCCGCTCGATACTGGCCGCACCTTACGACATCCGTGGTCTGGGGCCCGACATGGCGCGGCTGCGCCCGCCGCTGAAGACCATCACCTTCATCGGCATGATGTTCAACTCGTCGAATGCCGACCTCAAGCACTTCTTCAATGTCACCCGTTCGTTGACCTCGTTCGCCTACGTGGCCAAACGCCTGCTGACCCATTTGAAGGAGCTGGCCTTGTACCGACGCGGCACCCAGGTCACCAGTGGCAATGCCCTGGCGGCACGGCTGGTACGCTCGGCACTGGACCTGGGCATTCCGATTCTCACAGGCACCCCGGCGCGGCAGTTGCTGCGCGAAGGGGCGCGGGTAGTGGGGGCGGTGACCGAGCAGGCCGGCAGCGAGCAGCGCATCGAGGCCCGGCGTGGGGTGGTGCTGGCCTGTGGCGGTTTCTCCCATGACCTGCAACGGCTGCGCCAGGCCTACCCGCATGTACGGCGTGGCGGCGAGCATTTTTCACCGGTGCCAGCGGGCAACACCGGCGATGGCGCGCGCATGGCCGAGGCGCTGGGAGCAAAGGTCGATATCTGCCTGCAGGCACCTGCAGCCTGGATGCCGGTATCGAAGGTGCCGGTGGGTGGTGGGCGGCATATTGCCTTTCCGCATTTGCTCGACCGCTACAAGCCGGGTGTGATCGGCGTGCTGCGTTCGGGGCAGCGATTCACCAATGAGTCGAATGCCTACCACGACGTGGGCGCAGCGCTGATCGAGGCGTGTTCCGACCAGGCAGAAACCGCCATGTGGCTGGTATGCGACCGCCGCACCCTGGCCAAATACGGGCTGGGCTTTGCCAAGCCTGCGCCGATGCCGCTGGGGCCATTGCTGCGCAACGGCTACCTGCTCAAGGGCCAGACCCTGGCGGAGTTGGCCGGCAAGGCCGGTATCGATGCGCAAGGGCTGGAGCAGACTGTGCGCGAGTACAACCTTGGCGCTGTCCACGGCGAAGACCGTCAGTTCGGCCGCGGCAGCACCAGCTTCAATCGCTACCTGGCCGACCCGCAGCAACAACCCAACCCGTGCGTAGCGCCGGTTGGCGAGGGACCGTACTTTGCCGTGAAAGTGATCATGGGCGATCTGGGCACTTTCGACGGGCTGCGCACCCGTGTGACCGGTGAAGTGTTGGCGGCCGACGGGCAAGTCATCGACGGCCTGTATGCGGTGGGTAACGACCGCGCCAGCATCATGGGCGGCAACTACCCCGGGGCGGGCATCACCCTGGGGCCGATCATGACCTTTGCCTACATCACCGGGCGCCATCTGGCGGGTGTCGAGCAGGGGCTGGCGGCGGGCAACGCACGGGAGGTGGCGTGATGGACAAGCCTGTGGTCGACCACCGCATCTACACCATTCGCCCACGCGGCATGGCGGCCTTTCTCGAGGCGTTCGACCAGCTGGCGATGCCGATCCTGCTGCGCCACCTCGGTGCACCCCTGGCGTTTTACACCAGCAGCATCGGGCCGTTGAACCAGGTGGTGCACTTGTGGGGCTATGACAGCCTCGATGACTTCGAGAAGCGCAGCGCAGCGCGGGATGCCGACCCGGACTTTGCCGCGTACCTGCATGCCACCCGCGACCTGGTGGTGGCTCAGGAAACACGCATCATAAGGCCTGTGCGCTTACCCAGCCTTTTCCACTAGGGCTGCGACAAACACCGTCATAACAACAACAACAGGTGACACCTATGAACAACACGCTCGACGTGCGCCAACTGATCGACCAGCAACCCATCGGCCGTTACCAGAAATGGGTGGTGTTCCTCGGCTTTCTCATCATCGCCCTGGACGGCCTGGACGTCGCCATCATCGGCTTCATTGCCCCGCAATTGAAAAGCGACTGGGGCCTGGATGCTCAAAGTCTGGGCCCGGTATTGAGCGCCGCGTTGATCGGCCTGGCACTTGGCGCCTTGATTGCCGGCCCCTTGGCGGACCGTTACGGGCGCAAGGCGGTGTTGCTGTGCAGCGTCCTGCTGTTCGGCCTCTGGACACTGGCCTCGGCCTTTTCACCCAACCTGGAAACCCTGGTCGCGTTGCGCTTTCTGACCGGCCTGGGCCTGGGCGCAGCCATGCCCAATGCCAGCACCCTGGTCAGCGAGTATGCCCCGGCACGCAGCCGCTCGCTGCTCATTACCCTGGCATTCTGCGGCTTCTCCCTGGGCGCTGCGGCAGGTGGTTTCGTCAGCGCCTGGATGATTCCGAACCTGGGCTGGCGCAGTGTCTTGGCATTGGGTGGGGTGTTGCCGCTGATGGTCCTGCCGTTGCTGTATTGGCGCCTGCCGGAATCGGTGACGTTCCTGGTCAGCAAAGGGGCGGACCGCAAGCGCATTCTGGCCATTGTCCGTCGCCTGGCACCTGAGCATGTCAACGCCGACACGACCTTTGTCTTGCCCGGTAAAGCCCAGGCTGCAGGCGGTGCAATCGGCACCATCCTCTCTGCGCGGTATCGCTTTGGTACCTGCATGCTCTGGGGCGGGTACGTGCTGGCGCTGTTCCTGGTCTATCTGTTCAGCGGCTGGTTGCCGACGCTGGTAAAGGAGGGGGGCGGGTTTTCGGTGGCCGAAGCGGCCATCGTCACCGCCTGTTTCCAGATTGGCGGCCCGTTGGGCGCGATTTCGGTGGGTTGGGCCATGGATCGCTACCCGGCGCAGCGCGTGCTGGTACTGACCTTCCTGTTCAGTGGTGCGGTGATTTTTGCAATTGGTCAGGTCGCTGCGGACTTCGCCTGGTTGTGTGCGGTTGCGAGCGCTGTGGGCTTTGGCCTTAATGGGGCAAGTGTTGGCATGAATGCACTGGCGGCGGCTTTTTACCCGACTGAAGCACGGGCGACCGGCGCCAGCTGGATGAGCGGCATCGGGCGCCTGGGTGCGATTCTCAGTGCCTTTGCCGGGGCACAGATGCTGGCACTGGGCTGGAGCTTTGCCCAGGTATTCGCTTCGTTGTTGCTACCCGCAGGGTTGGCGGCTTTGGCGGTATGGCTGCAAGGGCGAAATGCGGCGTCACGGCTTAGCGTTCCAGGTTGTACATCCGGCACCCCGGCTGCAGCGCCAGCAGGTTCGGCTCCCACTCCCTAGCCTTCGGGAACACAGCCCCTGTCTGAAGCCATACGCTCGATCAACGCCCACAACGCCGCATCATTGAAATCGTCGACAACCAGCCTGGCGCCCGCCGCCAGCAACCGCTCCGGGGTCTGCGTCGTGGCCACGCCCACGGTAAAGATCCCCGCGCCACTGGCTGCAGCCGTCCCCGGCAATGAGTCCTCGAAGGCCAGCGCTTGCCCGGCCTCGGCACCCAGCCGCTGCAGGCCGGTGAGGTAGGGCAGCGGGTCCGGTTTGGGCCGTGCCAGTTCTTCGGCCACCAGCACATGTTCAAAGTGCTGGCCCAGGCCCATGGCGTTCAGCATGTGCTCGGCGTTCAGCCGCGGTGCGTTGGTCACCACGCACATGCCGATGTCATGGGCCTGGGCATGCTCCAGCAGGCGCAACAGGCCTGGCATTGGCTCAAGCGACGGCGACATCGCGCGAAACAGCGCTTCCTTGCGGTCGGCCAATGCCTGGCACTGTTCGACGCTGGCGCCGCTGAACAGCTCGGCGAACAGCTCGCCGTTGGCGCGGCCGCTGACCTGGGCGTCGAACTGCGCCTGGCTCAGCTCGCGGCCGTCGTGTTCGCGCAGCAGTTGGCGAAAGGCCTGCAGGTGCAGGGTGTCAGTGTCGGTGAGGGTACCGTCAAGGTCGAACAGCAGGGCGGTCAGCATGGGATATCCAGATGAAAAAACACAAGCCAGGGGATCATAACCAAAGCTGACGACGAAGGGGGCTGTTCAGCGTGCGCCGAAAAGAGTACAAATGTGCTCCATGGACACTCTTACCCCCAAACGCCGCGCCATTTTCGAATTCATCCGTGAGCGCATTGCCGAGCATGGTCAGCCGCCGAGCCTGGCCGATATCGCCACGCGCTTCGGTTTTGCCTCGCGCAGCGTTGCGCGCAAGCACATCACCGCCCTGTGCCAGGCCGGTTACATCGATGTCACGCCAAACCAGGCCCGGGGCATACGCCTGGCCGAACCGCTGCGCCGGCCGGAAATCCTCGAAATACCCGTGCTGGGCCAGGTGGCGGCGGGTGCCCCCATCGGCCCGGACCTGGACATCCACGAGCAGTTGCTGCTCGACCCCAGCCTGTTCCGCCGTACCCCCGACTACCTGCTGAAGGTGCGGGGCGACTCGATGATCGACGACGGCATCTTTGACGGTGACCTGGTCGGCATCCTGCAACAGGCCGACGCCCGCGACGGGCAAATCGTGGTTGCGCGCCTGGACGGCGAAGTGACCATCAAACGCCTGCAACGCCAAGGCGGCACTTACCGGCTGTTGCCACGCAACCCTGCGTATGCGCCGATCGATGTGCAGCCCGAACAGGACTTTTTCATCGAAGGCGTGTTCTGCGGCTTGCTGAGGCGTGACTGATGGGCGCCGTGGTCGACCTCGACAGGCTGCTGGAGCAGCGCCGGGTATGGCGCGGCCGGCAGGCCCAGGCGCGGCCACTCGGGCTGCAGCCCACCGGCCATGCGGCCCTCGACGAACGTTTGCCGGAAGGTGGCTGGCCGGCGGCAGCACTGAGCGAGCTGTTGCTGGCCAACCCCGGCTGTGGCGAATTGCAGTTGCTGTGGCCAACCCTGGCTCGGCTGAGTGCAGAAGCCAGCAGAGTGGTGCTGGTGGCTCCACCCTTCATCCCTTTTGCACCAGCCTGGCAGGCAGCGGGGGTGGACCTGCGCTGGCTGGTACAGGTGGATGCCGAGCCTGCCGATGCCCTGTGGGCTGCCGAACAGTGCCTGCGCTCGGGCAGTTGCGCGGCGGTGCTGTGCTGGCCGGAACGTGCCGATGACCGCGCCCTGCGGCGCTTGCAGGTAGCGGCCGAAACCGGGCAGGCACTGGCGTTCGCCTGCAGGCCGCAGCAGGCGTCGCACAACCCTTCACCCGCAGCGCTGCGCATTGCAGTCGACACGCGCCCGGCGCAATGGCGCGTGCTGAAAAGCCGGGGTGGCATGCCTCCAGCGCTGCCTATTCCCTGCCCGGGGCGGGGCTGATGCACCATGCTCTGGGCCTGCATCCTGCTCCCGCAGCTTGCGCTGGACACCGTCCTGCGTGAGCGTGACGACCCTGATACACCCTTGGTGCTGATTGGCGGGCCGACCCAGCGTCGCGTGTTGCAGGCAGTCAACCCGGCGGCCGCTGCACTGGGCCTGCGCGCCGGGCAAACCCTGACCGCAGCGCGTGCCCTGGCCGATGGCTTCACCTGCGTCGAAGCTGACCCCAAACGCATCGATCAGGTGCAACAGTTGCTGGCGGCCTGGGCCTACCGCTTCAGTGCCCAGGTCAGCCTGCATTACCCTCGGGCGCTGCTGCTGGAAGTGGGCTCCAGCCTGCAACTGTTCGGGCCCTGGCCCTTGTTCGAGGCACGTCTGCGTCAGGAACTGGCAGAACTGGGCCTGCGTCAACGCATTGTCCTGGCCAGCAACCCGGTGGCTGCTCGCATGCTCGCCAATGGCCACGATGGCCTGGCCGTGGGCGATGTCGACGCCACCCGAGCGGCGCTGCTTGGCATGCCCATCACGCGCGTCGGCCTGCCGGCAGAGGCGGCCGAAGCGTTTGCCCGCATGGGCTTGCACCAGCTGGGCCAGGTATTGGCCTTGCCGCGCGATACCTTGGCCAGGCGCTTTGCGGCCCAGGTGCAGCTGCACCTCGACCAGTTGCTCGGCCTGCGCAACCTGGGGCTGGACTTCTACCAGCCACCCGACCGTTTCGAAACCCGGCTGGAACTCAACTTCGACGTCGAATCGCACCAGGCGC
Source organism: Pseudomonas sp. NBRC 111139 (assembly GCF_001753955.1). Lineage (NCBI taxonomy): Bacteria > Pseudomonadati > Pseudomonadota > Gammaproteobacteria > Pseudomonadales > Pseudomonadaceae > Pseudomonas > Pseudomonas sp. NBRC 111139. The sequence continues at coordinate 183,409 of NZ_BCBP01000016.1, read as the reverse complement.
TATTGTTCCCGCTGCGGCGCATGCTCAACGACCTTGCTGCATTTCTGGCCGGGCGAGACTGTGGCGTGCAGCGCTTCTGCCTGCATCTGGAGCACGCCGAGGGGCCGGATACCCTGCTCAAGGTGGGCCTGCTGGCGGCCGAACGCGATGCTGCGATGCTGTTCGAGCTGGCCCGTGGGCGCCTTGAGCCGCTGCGCATACCCGCACCGGTGCGCAACCTGCGGCTGGTTGCCGAAGACTTGCCACCCTTCGTGCCACAGCATCAGGCGTTGTTCGACCCGCGGGCGCAACAGGCGCAACCCTGGGCGCAATTGCGTGAGCGGTTGCGCGCCCGCCTGGGGGATGAGGCCGTCAAGGGGCTTGGCGCAGCCGCCGATCACCGCCCCGAATGCGCCTGGCAGTTGGTGGAGCAGGGTGCCCAAGGCAACATGCCGGTTGCAGCGGGCAGCCGCCCGGGGTGGCTGTTGTCGGCACCGATCGCGCTGGATGACGCCGCCTACCAGGTGCAGGGCTACGCCGAACGCATCGAATCAGGTTGGTGGGATGGCGGCGATGTGCGTCGCGACTACTACCGCATCGAAACCCGTGACGGCTTGCGCGGCTGGGCCTACCGCGACCTGAGCCAGGCCGGCCCGCTTTGGCTGCAGGGTTGGTTCGCATGAACACCCCGGGTTATGCCGAGCTGCATTGCCTTTCCAACTTCAGCTTCCAGCGCGGTGCATCGAGCGCCGACGAGCTGTTCCGGCGTGCGCGCGAGCAGGGCTACCAGGCCTTGGCGATCACTGACGAATGCACGCTGGCCGGTATCGTGCGCGCCTGGCAGGCAGCCAAAGTGCACCAGTTGCGGCTGATCGTTGGCAGCGAGGTGCAATTGTGCGACGGGCCCAAGCTGGTGCTGCTGGTCGAGAACCTGACCGGCTACCAGAACCTGTGCGCGCTGATCACCCGTGCCCGGCGGCGGGCAGAGAAGGGGGCGTACCAGCTGTTTCGTGATGACTTGCTGCTGCACCACCAAGGCCTGCTGGCCTTGTGGGTGGCCGCTGACAGTGGCGATACCGCTACCGGCGCGTGGCTGCGCAGTGTGTTCGCTGAGCGCCTGTGGCTGGCCGTGCACCTGCACCGGGGCAGTGACGATGCCATGCGCCTGCAACGGTTGCGGGCACTGGCGGCTGATGTGGGTATCCGCGCCGTGGCCTGTGGCGACGTGCACATGCACGTGCGTGGTCGCCGTGCCTTGCAGGACTGCATGACTGCCATCCGCCAGCATTGCCAGGTGAGCGAGGCCGGGCGCTTTCTGTTTGCCAATGGCGAACGGCACCTGCGCAGCCAGGCGCAACTGGCCGAGTTGTATCCGCTCGACCTGCTGGCCGAGACCCTGGTCATTGCCCGGCGCTGCCAGTTTGACCTGAGCGAACTGAACTACCAGTACCCACGCGAACTGGTGCCCGAGGGGCATACCCCGGCAAGCTGGCTGCGTGAATTGTGCGAGCAAGGCCTGCCGCTGCGCTGGCCAGGCGGGCCGAGTGGCAAAGTGCGGGATGTGCTTGCCAAGGAACTGGGGCTGATCGAAGAGCTGGGTTACGAAAGCTACTTCCTGACGGTGCACGACATTGTCGCCTTCGCCCGCAGCCAGCGCATCCTATGCCAGGGCCGGGGGTCGGCAGCCAACTCGGTAGTGTGCTTCGTACTGGGCATCACCGAGCTTGACCCCATGAAACACCACCTGCTGTTCGAGCGCTTCCTGTCGCGCGAGCGCAACGAGCCGCCGGACATCGACGTGGACTTCGAGCACGACCGGCGCGAGGAGGTGATCCAGTATGTGTTCCGTCGCTATGGCCGGCACCGGGCGGCGCTCACTGCGGTAGTCAACACCTACCATGCCGCCGGTGCGGTGCGGGATGTGGCGCGGGTGCTGGGGCTACCTGCCGACCAGGTGGATGCCCTGGCCAAATGTTGTGGCCGCTGGAGCGATCGCATACCTGATGACCAGCGCCTGGCCGAGGCCGGTTTCGAAGCGGGCAGCCCTTCGCTGCGGCGGGTGCTGGTGCTGGCCGGCGAACTGATCGGCTTCCCCCGGCACCTGTCACAGCACCCGGGCGGTTTTGTCATCTCCCAGCAACCGCTCGACCAGCTGGTGCCGGTGGAGAATGCCGCGATGCCGGAGCGCACGGTGATCCAGTGGGACAAGGATGACCTGGACATGGTTGGCCTGCTCAAGGTCGACGTACTGGCGTTGGGCATGCTCAGCGCCTTGCGTCGCTGCTTCGACCTGCTGCAGCACCACCGTGGCCGGCACCTGACCCTGGCGACCATCCCCAGCGAAGACCCGGCCACCTACGCCATGATCAGCCGTGCCGAGACCATGGGCGTGTTCCAGATCGAGTCACGCGCGCAAATGGCCATGTTGCCGCGGCTGCGGCCCCAAAAGTTCTACGACCTGGTCATCGAGGTCGCCATTGTCCGCCCCGGGCCGATTCAGGGTGACATGGTGCACCCGTACCTGCGCCGGCGCCTGAAGCAGGAACCGGTGACGTATCCGTCGCCGCAACTGAAGGAAGTGTTCGAACGTACCTTGGGCGTGCCGCTGTTCCAGGAGCAGGTGATGGAGCTGGCGATGGTCGCGGCCGACTATACCCCGGGCGAGGCCGACCAGTTGCGCCGCAGCATGGCAGCCTGGAAGCGCCACGGCGGGCTTGAACCGCACCGCGAACGGCTGGTGCAGGGCATGTTGCGCAATGGTTACACGCTGGCGTTTGCCGAGCGCATCTTCGAGCAGATCAAGGGGTTTGGCAGCTATGGCTTCCCTGAGTCGCATGCGGCCAGCTTCGCCTTGCTGTGCTATGCCAGCAGTTGGCTGAAGTGCCATGAGCCGGCGATCTTCACCTGTGCGTTGGTCAACAGTTGGCCGATGGGCTTCTACAGCCCTGATCAGCTGCTGCAAGAGGCTCGCCGCCAAGGTATCGAGGTACGGCCGGTTGATGTCTGCCACAGCGACTGGGACTGCACCCTGGAGCCTGATGCTGAAGGCACCCTGGCCATTCGCATGGGCCTGCGACTGGTGCGTGGCCTGGCCGAAGCCGATGCCAGGCGCGTGCAGCAGGCGAGGGCGCAGCGGCCGTGGCGCAACGTCGAAGACCTGTGCCTGCGCGCCGGCCTGGACGCACGGGCCCGTGCCCGCCTGGCTGATGGCGGGGCGCTGCGCGCCTTGGCCAGCGATCGGCATCAGGCGCGCTGGCAGGTGGCGGCGGTGCAGCCGCAGCTGCCGTTGTTCGCCGATGTGCAGGCCTTGCCTGAAGAACCGGTGCAATTGCCCGTGCCAACCGTGGGCGAGGACCTGATGGCCGATTATCAAACCCTCGGCACTACGCTTGGCCCACATCCGCTGGCCCTGTTGCGCGCTCGCCTGAGGGCGCTGGGGTGTCGCAGCTCCAGTGAATTGCAGGGTGTGGAGCATGGCGACAACATTGCCGTGGCCGGGCTGGTGGTGGGCCGGCAACGGCCTCAAACCGCCAGCGGTGTGACCTTCGTTACTCTGGAAGACGAACATGGCATGGTCAACGTGGTGGTGTGGCGTTCGCTGGCCGAACGGCAGCGGCGGGCGCTGGTGGGTTCGCAGTTGCTCAAGGTCAGTGGGCGGTTGGAGCAGGAGAATGGGGTGCGGCACCTGATTGCGCGGCGGTTGGAGGATGTGAGTCCGCTGCTGCAAGGGCTGGATGTGCGCAGCCGGGATTTTCACTGACCCCCAACGCTCGGTACTTGCGTGGTTCCCTGTGGGTGCGGGCGAGCCCGCGAAGCAGGCACCGCGTTGCATGGCACCGGCCTTGCCGGTGTTCGCGGGCATGCCCGCTCCCACAGGGATCGCGCCAGCTTTTAGAAATTGAGCAAGACAGTTGCTCCCAAAGGTCGCGTCCTGGTCCAGATTGCGCTTGGCGAACGGCAGCGGCGGGCGGTGGTGGCGCAGTTGCTCAACGCTCGGTACTTGCGCGGTCTGTGGGAGCGGGCGAGCCCGCGAAGCAGCCACCGCGTTGCAGGGCACCGGCCTTGCCGGTGTTCGCGGGCATGCCCGCGCCCACAGAGGTCGCCTGCTGGTCCAGCTTGCGCTCGCCGGTTACACCATCGCCAACCGCTGCTTGCGCGTCGGTGCGGGGAACGCCCGATCGATCGCCCGCAGGTCTTCACCGGTCAAGGTCAGCGCTCCCGCCGCTGCATTGAGCCGCACGTGCTCGGGCGCCACCGCCTTGGGGATGGCGATCACGCCGTCATCGCGGGTCACCCAGGCCAGGCAGACCTGGGCCGGTGTGGCGCCATGGCGCTCGGCGATTTCCGCCAGTACCGGGTGCTGCAACAAGCGCCCGGCCTGAGCCAGCGGGCAGTAGGCCATGGTTGGCAAGCCACGTTTTTCGCACCACGGTAGCAAGTCGAATTCGATGCCGCGCTGGGCCGGGTTATACAACACCTGGTTGGTGGCACAATCAGGGTTGTGCAGTTCGCGCAGGTCGTCGACGTCGAAGTTGGACACGCCCCAACGCTTGATCTTGCCTTGCTCGCGCAAGCGCTCGAAGCCTTCGACGGTTTCCTCCAGCGGGTGCTGACCACGCCAGTGCAGCAGGTACAGGTCGATGCAATCAGTGCCCAGGCGCGTGAGGCTGCGTTCGCAGGCAGCCGCCATGCCGCGCAGGCCGGCATTGTGCGGGTAGACCTTGCTGACCAGAAATACCCGGTCGCGGCGCCCGGCAATGGCTTGGCCAACGACCTCTTCTGCCCCCCCTTCGGCATACATCTCGGCGGTGTCGATCAGGTTCAGGCCCAGCTCGATGCCCTGTTGCAGCGCCGCGACTTCGGCAGCCTTGCGACCTGGGTCTTCGCCCATGTACCAGGTGCCTTGGCCGATGGCTGGAACACTCGTGCCTGCCAGATTTACGTAACGCATGTCACCTCCGGGATCCGGGTATTGGAAAGAAGCACCTCAAGCAGTGCTTGCGCTGCGGTGGAAAGCTTGTGCTCGCTGAGGGCAATCACGCCGATGCGCCGCTCGACAGTGGGCTCGACCAAGGTTACACAGCGGGCACCCAGCTCCTGCATCTGGTTGATGCACAGCGCCGGCACAGCACTGACCCCCAGGCCGCTGGCCACCATGCGGCCGATGGTCGTCAGCTGGTGGCTTTCGAACGCGACTGCCAGCTTGCCGTGGCGGGCCGCCACATTCTGCTCCATCAGCAGGCGCACCGCCGAAGGGCGCTGCAGGGCCACGAAATCTTCGGCCATCAGCTGTGCCCAGCTGACCTGGGGCAGCAGCGCCAAGGGCGAGTCGGCGGCCACTACCGCAACGAAGCGGTCCATGTACAACGGGTGGAAGTCCAGCCCATCGATGTTATCCGGCTCGAAGCCGATGCCCAGTTCGACGCGGCGATGGCGTACCAGTTCCTGTACCTGTTCGTTGATCACGTCGTGCACCGTGACGTTGACCTTGGGGTAGCGCTGGCGAAACACCTTGAGCGCGTGGGGCAACAGGTTGCCGGCAAAAGCCGGCATGGCCGCCACTGACACACGGCCCAATTGCAGGGTAAAGCGCTGGCGCAGCATCTCTTCGGTATCGTCCCAGTCGGCCAGCAGGCGGCGTGCCAGTGGCAGCAGCACTTCGCCTTCGGCAGTCAGGCTGACGCTGCGCGTGGTGCGGCTGAGCAGGGCGCCGCCGAGGTTTTCTTCCAGCGCCTTGATGGTCAGGCTCAGTGCCGGTTGCGAAACGTGCAGGTGTTCACCGGCCTGGGCGAAGCTCTGGTACTTGGCCACGGCGACAAAGGCGCGCAATTGTTTGACGTTCATGTCGGGCCTATCGTTTGTTTTGTAAAAATTATCAATCGATGACGAAAACAAAATTAACAAATCAGTCGCTTGCGGTGAAGATGTCTGCACACGCTCACCGACAGCCTCGTCGGTTAAACAACTACAAAAGGCGGATCAGCATGGCCGGACTGGACAAGCGCGTTGCAACCTATGAACAGGCCCTCGAAGGCCTGACCGACAACATGACGGTACTGGCCGGTGGTTTCGGCCTGTGCGGCATCCCGGAAAACCTTATCAGCGAAATCAAGCGGCGTGGCGTCAAGGGCCTGACCGTGGTTTCCAACAACTGCGGCGTTGACGGTTTTGGTCTGGGCGTGCTGCTGGAAGACCGGCAGATTCGCAAGATGATCGCCTCCTACGTGGGCGAAAACGCCGAGTTCGAACGCCAGTTGCTCAGTGGCGAGCTGGAAGTGGAGCTGACCCCACAGGGCACCCTCGCCGAAAAAATGCGCGCAGGTGGTGCCGGCATTCCGGCGTTCTACACCGCCACCGGCTATGGCACCCCGGTTGCCGACGGCAAGGAAGTCCGCGAGTTCAAGGGCCGCAAGTACATCCTGGAAGAATCCATCACCGGTGACTTCGCCATCGTCAAGGGCTGGAAGGCCGACCACTACGGCAACGTGGTGTACCGCAACACTGCGCAAAACTTCAACCCGCTGGCGGCCACCGCCGGCAAGATCACCGTGGTCGAAGTGGAAGAAATCGTCGAACCCGGCGTGCTGCTGCCAAGCGAAATCCACACCCCGGGCATCTACGTGGACCGTGTCATCGTCGGCACCTTCGAAAAACGTATCGAAAAGCGCACCGTCAAGGCCTGAGCGCCATCCACCCGAACAATAAAGAGATCCTGACCATGGCACTGACCCGCGAACAGATGGCGCAACGCGTTGCCCGTGAACTGAAGGACGGTTACTACGTCAATCTGGGCATCGGCATCCCCACCTTGGTGGCCAACTATGTACCCGCCGACATGGATGTGATGCTGCAATCGGAAAACGGCCTGCTCGGCATGGGCGAATTCCCCACCGAAAGCACCCTCGATGCCGACATGATCAACGCCGGCAAGCAAACGGTCACCGCCCGCCGCGGCGCCTCGATTTTCGATTCGGCACAATCGTTCGCCATGATCCGTGGCGGCCACGTCGACCTGACCGTACTGGGGGCTTTCGAGGTGGACGTGCAGGGCAACATCGCCTCGTGGATGATTCCGGGCAAGCTGGTCAAGGGTATGGGCGGGGCCATGGACCTGGTGGCCGGCGCCGACAACATCATCGTTACCATGACCCACGCCTCCAAGGACGGCGAGTCCAAGTTGCTGCCACAGTGCAGCCTGCCGTTGACCGGTGCAGGCTGCATCCGCAAGGTGCTGACCGACCTGGCCTACCTGGAAATCGAAGACGGCGCCTTCATCCTGCGCGAGACCGCGCCAGGGGTCAGCGTCGAGGAAATCATCGAGAAAACCGCCGGCAAACTGATCGTGCCGGATGATGTGAAGGAAATGACCTTCTAAGGCATGACGTGATCTCACCCTGTAGGCGCGGGTTGACCCGCGAATGCGTCGGTACATTGACCGCCGCATTCGCGGGTCAACCCGTTCCCACAGGTTTTTTGCGTTGCCTGGCAGTACCGCTTCATCCCATAAAACCAATAAAAGGAATTCAACCGTGGCCGCTGAAATTCAAGACAGCCGCTCCGCGCGCTTTGCCTTGCGCTGCTCCAACTGGGCTGAACGCTGGTTCCCCGACTCCTGGGTGTTCGCCGCGCTGGCGGTGCTGCTGGTGTGTATCGGCGCACTGGCCATGGGCGCCAAACCGACCGACACCGCCAAGGCGTTTGGCGACGGCTTCTGGAGCCTGATACCGTTCACCATGCAGATGGCCTTCGTGGTCATCGGCGGTTATGTGGTGGCCAGCTCGCCGCCCGCCGCGAGGCTGATCGATCGCCTGGCGCGCATCCCCGGCAATGGGCGCTCGGCAGTGTGCTGGGTAGCACTGATCTCGATGCTGGCCTCCTTGCTCAACTGGGGGCTGTCGCTGGTGTTTGGAGGTTTGTTGGTGCGCGCCCTGGCAAGGCGCACCGACCTGAAGATGGACTACCGCGCTGCGGGTGCGGCGGCTTACCTGGGCCTGGGTGCGGTGTGGGCGTTGGGCCTGTCATCCTCGGCGGCGCAGCTGCAGGCCAACCCGGCCAGCCTGCCACCTTCAATCCTGTCGATAACCGGGGTGATCCCGTTTACCGAAACCATCTTTCTCTGGCAGTCCGGCGTGATGTTGGCGGCACTGGTGGTGGTCTCGCTGGTGATCGCCTATGCCACCGCTCCGGGCCCGAACAGCGCACGTAGCGCAGAAGACTGCGGTGTCGACCCCAGCTTCACAGCGCCACCCGCGCCGCAACGCACGCGCCCGGGGGAGTGGCTGGAACACAGCCCGATCCTGATCCTGCTGTTGGTGGCCTTGGCTGCTGGCTGGCTGTATCAGGAGTTTGCGACAAAACCTGCGATTACCGCCATCTCGGGGCTCAACACCTACAACCTGTTGTTCATCATGCTCGGTGCTTTGCTGCACTGGCGCCCACGCAGCTTCCTTGACGCGGTGGCACGCGCGGTACCGACCACCACCGGTGTGCTCATCCAGTTCCCGCTGTATGGTTCGATCGCCGCTATCCTCACGCAGGTGAAGGGCGTCGATGAACAGACGCTGGCCCACCATATTTCACTGTTCTTCACCCAGATTGCCACCCATGACACGTATGCCGTGCTGATGGGCGTGTATTCGGCGGTGCTGGGCTTCTTCATCCCTTCAGGTGGCGGCAAGTGGATCATCGAGGCCCCTTACGTGATGCTGGTGGCCAACGACCTGCAGTACCACCTGGGGTGGGCCGTGCAGATCTACAACGCGGCCGAAGCTTTGCCGAACCTGATCAACCCGTTCTACATGCTGCCGCTGCTGGGCGTGCTGGGGCTCAAGGCGCGCGACCTGATCGGTTTCTCGTTCGTGCAATTGCTGGTGCATGTGCCGTTGGTGCTGGTGTTGCTCTGGGCGCTGGGTACAACGCTGCAGTACGTGCCGCCCGTGATGCCTTGATTCGAGGCCCCTGGAGACTTGGCGCCAGCTTTCAGACGCGTATCATGGCTGCCTCAGCCTGGGAAACCCGCGTCACATGTCTATCCGATTGAAACTGCTGCGTAAGAAACTGGGGATGACCCTGGAAATGCTGGCCGAAAAGACTGGCATGACCAAAAGCTACCTGTCCAAGGTCGAGCGCGGCCTCAACACGCCCTCGATCGCTGCGGCGCTGAAACTGGCGAGGGCACTGAACGTCAATGTCGAAGAGCTGTTCGCCGAAGAACAGCCCGGTCAGAGCCGCTACAGCCTGGTGCGCCGTACCGAGCGCCAGGCCTTGGTGGGCGATGGGCAAGGGCCGGGGTACGCGGCCCTCACCAGTCAGGTTGGCCAGCGCAGCCTGCTGCCGTTTCTGATTCAGCCGCCGTCCGAGTTCAGCGACCCCACGTTCAAGGAACACCAGGGCGAAGAGTTCCTGTTTGTTCACGCAGGCCAGGTGGAAGTGGATTTCATGAGTGAGCGGGTGTTGCTGGAGCAGGGCGACGCCCTGCATTTCAATGCCCAGACGCCGCACCGCCTGCGCTCGGTAGGTGCGACACCGGCGCAGTTACTGGTTGTGGTTCACCACGCAGACGAATGAAACCGCAGGGGGCAATCATGCCCCCACGTGTTCTCAGCTGTGAAACGCCATGTTCATCGCATCATCCCTCCCTTGCATAATCTGCATGCCGTTTTTTTGACGAATGCGCCCATCGCTCATTGAATTTTATTATGGTGTCGGATCATTGACGTAGTGTCATTGTGCCCATAAGCTCAAGTCAACAACGAAACAACTCCCGCAGCACAGCGCCAATAACTAATTGATTTTCCTGTTTTTAGGAGGGGAGTATGCGCACGACTCTGATAATCAAATCGATGTTCTTGCTGGTGATGCTAAGTGGTGCTGCCCGCGCAGCGGATTCGTATATAAATCAGAACAGTATCATTCCTGTTTCAACTGCAGGCTGGTTCTTTGCCTTTGCTGTGGTCGGTTTTGTTGCCGTTGCCAACCGCAGAAAGATCTGAGCCGTATACCGGGTCCTAAAGTGACCCCTTGCTGCGAGGCCACAAGCATGGCTTGTGAATTCTCCAACCGTTGCTATATTCCCAGTAGCCCGTAGGACCAACGTTTACAAGGCGTTGCAGCCACGTCTGCAGCGTCAAGGCAAGGGCCTCCAGGAAGGTCGAGGCCATCACGGCAGCTGTGCGCCGTGAAGCGGAGCGAGAGTTGGTGTGTTGTTCTCATTCAGTGCTCTTTGTCGGGCCATTTGGCCGGAGGGACCCTCATGGTGCGTTCAATGTTTGCCGCTTTCTGCATGCTGACGGTGTGGTCTGGCGCCGGTAACGCCGACCAGAGCAGTGCTGCCTACCTGCTCAGCCCCGGCGATGTGGTGATGGTATCGGTGTGGCAGGAAGACAGCCTGCGTCAAGAAGCCACCGTACTTCCCGATGGCAGTATCACCTTCCCCTTGGCCGGGCGCATCAATGTTGCCGGGCTGGATGTGACGGCAGTGGAAAAGCAGGTCGCTGCCAAACTCGAAAAATTCCTCCCCGACCCTAACGTCAGCGTTGTCGTCAAAAGCATTGCCGGCAACATGGTCTATGTACAGGGCAAAGTGATCAAGCCCGGGCCTGTGCAAATGGCAGGCCCCACGGCCGTATTGCAGGCGCTGAGCATGTCGGGCGGCCTGGACAAGTTTGCGGATGAAAGCGAAATCAAGGTGGTCCGCGGCACCGGTGCTTCCCAAAAGATCCTGCCCGTGCGATATAAGGACCTGGTGTCTGGGCGGGACATGTCCACCAACATCCAACTTCAGGCTGGCGATACGCTGGTCGTTCCTTGATCTTGCTTTTAATAAGAACATTTAATGCCTCTTCTTAGAACAACTCGCATTGCAACGGCAATCCTGGTCTTGCCGTTCACGGACGCGGTACTGGCGGCAAATTGGCAGTCTACGGTGGTGGTACCGACATCCGTCGAATACGACAGCAACCCATTGCTGTTGACCTCGGGGGAAAAGGGCATAACGCGCACGATCATCGCGCCGGACTACACCCTGATTGGTACTTTCGACCGTGACGAATTGAGGTTGGGGCTTGGCATGCATGTGCTGCGCTCGTCCGATACGGATATCGTCGATGACCGTGAAGACCCTGACATCAGCCTGGGTTGGCAGCGCACCACCGAGCGGGGGCGGTTCGGCCTGGTGGGGCGCTACAACGAAAGCTCGACATTGTCGGGGACAGTACTGGATACCGGGGTGATTACCACTGACGGTACGCAGAAGCTTTACACCTTGACTGGCAACTGGAGCCAGGCGGTGACCGAGCGCAGTACCTTGAGCAACGAAACCACCTACAGCCGTGCCCGTTATGACATCAGCACGCTGACGGGCTACGACGAACTGGCGAACGTCTTTACCTGGACTTACGCCTGGAGTGAGCGAGCTGACCTGTATACCCGTTTTGGTGCCCGGCGCTATGAGCCAGAACAGGACCTTACCGCGACCGCTTCCAACAGCTACACCCCGGCAGTCGGCATCAAATACCAGCTTGCCGAAGGCTTGAGCGCCGATGCCCATGTTGGCGTCAACCAAGTGTCAGGTGATGACGGCGGCCGGCGCGGGGAGGGTGGTGTTGCGCTGCTTTACACCGGCCCGCGTGCCGACGCCAGCTTCACTGCCGAGCGCAGCACGGTAGCAAGCGCCGAAGGCGGCTTCGCCGAGCTGGACCAGGTGCGTGGTGTGTGGAGCTATGCGCTGACCGAGTTGTCCCGGGTCGGTGCCGACGCCGCGTGGCAAGACAGCAAAGGGCAGTCGCCCAACACGCTGCAGACTTACAGCGTATGGGCCAGCCGCCAGTTTTCGCCTTACTGGGACCTGCGCCTGTCGCTGATGTACAAGGAACGGCAGCAGGACCATGTACCGGATGCGACCGCTACGATCGTTGGTTTGACGTTGACGTACAGGTACCCCGACATCTGAACTGCAGGCAGGTGGCCCTATGAAGTCTGACTACGAGCTCTCCCTCAGAGATTACATCGCCATTATCAAGGACAGGGCCCTGGTGTTAGGGGTGAGTGCCGCAGTCATTCTCGCCGCGACCGTGGCCGTCGCGCTGATGGTGCCGCCGATCTATCAGTCGACCGGCACCATTCTGGTGGAGTCGCAGCAGATTTCGCCTGAGCTGGTGTCGACCAATAACACCAGCTTTGCCGATGAGCGCATCGAGGTGATCCGCCAACGGGTGATGACCCGCGACAACCTGCTGCGCATCATCGGCAAGTACGAGCTCTTCGCCGACAAGCGCTTCAGCGAAAGCGACAAGATCGACCAGATGCGCAACGCGATCGTGGTCGAAACCCTTACCACCTTCGTGCGCGGTCGTGGTGAAGCGACCGTGGCGTTCAATGTGTCGTTCGAGCACAAACAGGCACAAGTAGCCAAGGAAGTCGCCGATGAACTGGTGACGCTGTTCCTCAACGAAAACCTCAAGCAGCGCACCGAGCGGGCCAACGAAACCACCGAATTCCTCACCCAGGAAGCCAACAAGCTGGGTGCCGAGCTGGCCACCCTGGAAAATCAGCTGGCCGATTTCAAGCAGGCCCATGCCAATGCCTTGCCCGAGCACCAGACCCTGCGGATGAACATGCTGTCGCGGGCGGAGCTGGAATTCCGTGAGGTCGACCGTGACTACAAGGCTGCCCAGGAGGAGCTGCGCTACCTTGAGCTGGAGCTGTCTGCGGCCAATGCCGGCCTTGCCACCAAGGCTGCCGAGGGCACCCGGCCAACCCGTGCCGACCAGCCCGACGACCTGCCAAGCCTGAAAGCCGAATACGCGCAGCTGCTGACCCGTTACAAGGATGCCCACCCGGATGTAGTGTCGGTCAAACGCAAGATACAGGCACTCGAAGCCAGTGGGGGGAGCACTGCGGCCGTGTCCACGGTCAGCCTCGACGCGGCCCGTGTTCGCGCCAAGATGAGCGCCGCCCAGGTGCGTATTGCCTCGCTGGCAGAACAAAAGCGTGAGCTGACCCGGAAAATGGAAGGCTACGAAGCCGAGATCCTCGAGGCGCCGCAAGTCGAGCGTGGTCTGGTGACCTTGATGCGTGACCACGACAACGCGCGCAAGAAATACGAAGAGATTCGTGCCAAGGAAATGGGCGCAAAGATTACCGAAAGCCTCGAGCAGGAAAACAAGGCTGAACGCTTTGTGCTGCTGGAGCCTCCTCTGTTGCCTGAGAAGCCGATCAAGCCTAACCGCAAGAAAATCGCTGCGCTGGGTCTGGTGCTGGCACCGGCCGGTGGCGGGGCGTTGGTGATGCTGCTGGAAATGCTCAATCAGCGCGTGCGTGGCGTTGGTGCCCTGGAAAGTCTGCTGGGCAAACGGGTACTGGTGGCACTGCCTTATATCGATACCCGGGCCGACGTGGCTCGACGCAAGCGCTGGCGCAATCGCCTGATCCTGGCGGCACTGGCGTTGGCAGCTATCATGATAGGGCTGGTGCACGTGTTCTACATGCCACTGGATGTGCTGTTGTACAAAGTCATGTCTCGGTTTGTATAGGGAAAGCAGTGATGGACAGGATCAAGCCGGCTGTTGGCAACAATATTCATCAGGTTACCCCGGGTACCCCCCAGGCACTGTCTCCCGCCCCCGGTACGGCGCTGGCCGAAGTGCCGGGTCAGTTCGATTACGTGAACACCAAGGTGGTGCCGCTGCGTGCAGACCACCTGGAGCGTAACCGCATCGTGGCGTACAACAAGAACTCCAACATGAACGGGCCGATCGACCTGTTGCGTACGCAGGTGCTCAGGGCCATGGACGAGAACGGCTGGCGTACCTTGGCCATCACCTCGCCAACGCCGGAAGCGGGCAAGACAATGCTGGCGATCAACCTGGCCATGAGTATTGCCCACCACACCACCAAAACTGCGTTGCTGGTGGACTTCGACCTGCGCCGGCCCAAGGTCGGCAGTTACCTGGGGCTGCCCATGGAGCAGGCACTGAACGAGTTTCTGACGGACAAGGCCGAGTTGCAGGACTGTCTGGTCAACCCCACCTTGCCGCGCTTCGTGGTGCTGCCAACGCGGGTACCCGTGCCCCTGTCGACCGAGATGCTGTCCTCGCCCAAGGTGAACAACCTGATTGGTGATTTGCGCAACCGCTACGAATCGCGCATCTGCATTTTCGATTTGCCACCGCTGCTCAGCTCGGACGATGCGATCACCGTGATGCCCAAGTTCGACTGCGTGTTGCTGGTGGTGGCCAACGGGATGAACAACAAGAAGGAAATCGAGGATTGCCTGCATCACCTGGCCACGGTGAACCTGATCGGGACAGTGTTGAACAAGGCTGACGAACAGCCGCGCACCTATTACTGAGCCTTCTGGCAAGGCGCCTGTAGGCGCAGCCTTGTGCTGCGCCTACAGGAAGCCGAGGGCAACTCAGCGCTCCCAGGGATACTGCAACTCCCATTGCCACGCATGCCGCACAATCTGCTCCAATGAGGCGAAGGCCGGGCGCCAGCCCAGCACCTGCATGGCTTTGCTCGCATCCGCCACCAGCCGTGGTGGGTCGCCGGCGCGGCGCGGTGCGTCAAGGGCATTGATCTGCCGCCCGGTCACTGCGCGGGCCGTATCGATCACCTGCTGCACCGAAAAGCCCAAGCCATTGCCCAGGTTGAACGCGGCACGCTCGCCACCGTCCAGTAAATAATCCACAGCCAATGCGTGGGCCGCCGCCAGGTCTGCCACATGCACGTAGTCGCGTATGCAGGTGCCATCCGGTGTGTCGTAGTCGCGACCAAACACTGTCACCGCCTCACGCCGGCCAGATGCAGCCTGCAGGATCAAGGGGATCAGATGGGTTTCCGGTTCGTGACGCTCGCCTAGCTCGCCTTCCGGGTCAGCGCCCGCTGCATTGAAATAGCGCAGGCATACCGACTTCAAACCATAGGCCCGGTCGAAGTCCTCAAGAATCTGCTCGACCAGCCATTTGCTCAACCCGTACGGGTTGATCGGCCCCTTGGTGTGCGCTTCATCGATCGGCACGTACTGCGGGTTGCCGTAAACGGCGGCACTCGAAGAAAACACCAGGTGCCTGATGCCGGCATTGACCATGGCCTGCAGCAGGGAAAGGGTGGCTGCGACGTTGTTCTGGTAGTACTTGCCGGGTGCACTGACCGACTCGCCCACTTGAATGAACGAGGCGAAGTGAAACACCGCATCGAAGCGGCACACGCCAAACAGCACATCCAGTGCGGCTTCGTCGGCGATGTCGAGCTTGGCCCACTGGATACCGGGGCCAGGTGAGACCAGGTCCGCCACCAGCACTTCATGGCCGGCGGCGAGCAAGTGCTTGACCATGTGCGAGCCAATGTAGCCTGCACCACCCACAACCAGATATTTCATCCCCACCTCCTGGAATCTGCTGTTTACAGACGCAGTGAACACTCCCTGACACGTGCAGGTGGGATGATCAGCTACAGGTGACCTGAGCGTAGATGGCCATATGCTCTATTTCAAGAATAGCCAATTGGACATGTAGGTACCGTCGAAGGTAATGGTGTATTGCCCATCCTTGTAGGCCACCGGCAGCGGTTTCAGCTGCTCCCGTGCATCGCGGGCGAACAGTTTCAGGCCGGCGGGTGCCTTGATGTCCAGGCGGCCTTCAAGGGGCTCGACATTGAACGGCGTCTTGTCATCGGCCTTGGGCATGGCACGGGTGCCCAGAGACAGCAGAAGCTCGCGCGACTGGCCCAGTGGCTTGCCGTCCAGGCTCTGGACCACGACGCTGGCGTAAGGCGTTTTCGCTTGTACCTGAATGGCACCCAGGTTGACCGGGCGGCCGCCCAGCCAGCCGCTGGCGGCCTGGGTCAGTGGCGTGTCGATGGTGTAGATGCCTTGTTGCCAGTTGCGCCTGAGCTCGCCCGTATCGGTCACCGACTCGGTGGCATCGGCGGCCAGCAGCGATTGCCCCGGGTCATGCAGCACCTGCGCGCCTGCCGGGATGGGCGCAGGTTTTAGCCAGGGCAATTGCGGCGTGTGTGGCAGGGCGATCTGCAACTGGCCCTTTTCCATGGCCGTGCGCAACAGCGGTGAGTTACGCGGGGTGATTTCCTGGTTGTACAGGGTGTCAGGTGTCGGTGCGAACACGTAGCGAGTGGTGGCGGGTTTCACGTCCGCACGGCGATAGAGCAGGGCAGCGGCGGGCAGGGTGGCGATCATCGCCGGGTCGTTGTACGCGTGCCAGTTGTCCGCCGTGCGCCAACCTGGGTTGAATGCTTGTTGGCTGTAGGCGTATTGCAGCATGGCGTCCCAGCCTTGGTGGCTGGCAGTGCCGGCGATGTAAATGGGTAGCGAGTGACGGTCCGGCAGCGGGAAGGGCTCGGCGTTCCACTCGGTGACGGTCAGCGGTTTGCCGACGACCTGGGCGGCAGCAATCCAGTCGATCATGCCGTCGCTGGTCAGCGGGTTCTTCTCCAGTTGGCCTGCGTCGCCGTAGCTGTGGGCGTCGATGACATCACCAACGCTCAGTGCCGGCAGTGCGCTAAGCCCATTGCCGCCCCAGGTGCTGGTGGTCGCAATGGGGACTTTCACGCCCACGCTGCGCAAGTGGGCGATCATGTCGGCATTGAAGCGTTGTTCCAGCTCGTTGAGCAACAGCTTCGACGGCCCATGCTCCCAGGCACGCCAGGTCAGGTCGGCGGGCAGGTCAAACTGTTTGGCAAAGGCCTTGGCCGCGGTCATGTAGCGCTCGCTGTGGCGCGGTACATCCTTGTTCGGCATCAGGGCGTTGCCGTAATGCTGGGTCAGGTCATTCTCGTTGGTGATCAGCACGGCGGCGATGGCCGGGTCGTCCTTGTAGGCCAGGCCCGTGTATTCGTTCACATGGGTCAGGTACTGCTCGGCGAAGCGTTTCATCGCTTGCTGGATACTGTCGTTCACGTAGGCGTAACCCTTCAGGTCGACGCGACCATCCTTCTCGGGCAGCTCCTTGAAGTCTTCGATATTGTCGTTGGCGGTAAACGCACGCTGCACATGCATGTCCAGCCAGATGTAGATGCCTTCGTCCTTGAGTGACTTGATCCACAGGTCGAGCTTGCGCAGCGATTCGGTGCTGAGCTGCTGGGTATCGCGCACCAAGGTGCCATCGCCAAATACGTTGGGGCTGACCCAGGGCGAGTCGTGGTGATGCAGGCGCACCAGGTTGAAACCCAGTGCCGAGAGGCGTTTGGCCTGCTGGCGTATTTCGTCGTCGGGGCTTTTGAACAGCGAGTAGGCCGACAGGTTGGTGCCCCAGAAGCGTATTGGGGTGTTGTCGGCGAACATCAACTGGTCGCCGACCGCCTTGACGAAGCCACGCTTGCCGGCGGGTTTTTCCGCTGCGTTGAGGAACGACAGGTCCACCGGCGAGGTGCGCCAGTCCAGTTGGTCATCAGGCCACTTGGCGGGGTCTGCCAGGCCGAAGCGCTCGGTGGGCGTCGGGCCGAGTTCGATGTCGCCGGTCACGTTGAGCACAGCCTTGAGCTGCTGGCGGCCGGCGCTGATCGGGTCCTTGTAGAGGAATGCGCGCAGCTCGGACGGGTTGCCGCGCTCGAAATAGACCTTGGCCAGTGGCGGGTCGAAGCGCATTTCGATGCGGCGACCCTGGTCGGCCTTGCCCCACGTCCAGCCGCGGTTGTCGGGCAGCAACTGCGGGGCCCCCATGTCGCCGGCGATTTGTGCCGGATCGAACTGGAACACCATGCCGCCACCCATGACACCGTTCTGGCGGCTGTGGGCGTCGAGGTCGAAGGCCCAGCTCAGGGTTTGTGCCTGTTCCTTACGGATGTCAGCCTGCAGGTCGAAGTCCAGTTCCTTGTTCTTGCCCCGCAGCGTGTAGTGGTAAGGGCCATTGACCTTGAAGTCGGTATAGAAACCGGTCCAGCTCCAGTTGGCAGCCCAGAAATCGAATTTGGCCTTCATGACCGGGCCACCGCCGTGTGTCACGGTAGGCAAGCCATTTTGCTCATCGACACTGACCTGCCAGTCTGAAGCCCAGCTGGCCAGCGGCAGCAGGGCCAGGCCGGCAATGGCCGAAAGGCGCACGTAATGACGCAGGGACAGCCTATTCATGAGCATTACCTGGGTTGTAGGTCGGGTTCTGCCAGCTCAACGGCCGGGCTGTTGTGCAGGCGGCGAACCATCTGGATGTAGGCCACGCCCAGCCCTGCGATAGACCAGTACACCACCGGGATGAAGGTGATGCTGCTGACGGTGAAGATGATGACCAGAATGCCGATCAGCGTTGCCAGCAACACCCGGCCGAGCTGTCGTCGTTCGTCATCCTTGTCGGCAAAACTGAGCATGGCCCTGCGGATACCCAGCAGCAGCACGGCAAAGAACGCCACGAACAGGCCTAGCCCGACCAGGCCGGCCCGCAGCGCCAGGTT
Organism: Pseudomonas sp. NBRC 111139; assembly: GCF_001753955.1. Lineage (NCBI taxonomy): Bacteria > Pseudomonadati > Pseudomonadota > Gammaproteobacteria > Pseudomonadales > Pseudomonadaceae > Pseudomonas > Pseudomonas sp. NBRC 111139. The sequence goes on along the minus strand of NZ_BCBP01000016.1, from coordinate 165,028 downwards.
GATGTAGGTGTTGACGATATCGATGATGCCTTCGCCCTGGATCATCGCCTGCATTTCGGGTGTGTTACGGAAATCGAAGGAGCCGAACAATGGGTTGCGCTGGATGACGATCCAGGCGTTGTCCATCAGCCGCTCGCGGTAGGTGATGTTCTCTTTCTCGATGCTGCCGATGTACGGCAACAGGTCCAGCACCTTGTCGCCGCCAGGCACGACAGTCAGCAAGGGCAACGCCAGCATGCCAGCCGCACCCAGCAGCGCCAGGCGCTTGACGGCGCCTTTGCCCAGGGCAATGAACACCACCACGATGACCACGGCGCCGATCCACGGGCCACGCGACAATGGCGCGAACAGCCCGGCGGCCAGCAGCAGGGCGCCCATGGCCCTGTGCAACGGGCGTTGCACATAGCCTTGCACGAACAGGAACAGGCCGATGGCCACGCTCATTACGTAACCCAGTACAATCGCCTGGCCGGTGGTGACGCTTGCCCGCAGCGCACCGCCGCGGCTCAGGTAGCCGGACATGCTCCATGGCACGCCCATGGCGTCGACCAGGGCGCTGTACAGTAACCAGTGGCGCACATACTCGGCCACAGCGATCAGCGCCATGACGAAAGAGGCGAGTACGAAGGCCAGCAGGGTGTCCTTGAAGTCGCTGATCTGACGCAGGCCACGGCTGGCCACGTAATACGGCAGGAGTACGTCGACATACAGGTACAGCGCCTGGCGCAGCGTGTCGGTAGGCGTGGTTTCGCGTAAATAGAGCACGCTCAGCAACAGCAGGCCGGCCGCCAGCAATTTATCAGCCCAGGTGCGGCCAAAGCGCAGGGTGTCACCCTGGCGGCGCAGGTGCAGCGCGGCCGGCAGCAGCACGCACAGGCTCAGCAGGCGAATATGGTTCAGGTCGACCAGGTAATTGACCACGCCAAACCCGGGCACCTGCACCGACGCTGGCGGGATCAGGAACAGCAGCATGTAGAACAGCGCCATGGGGTTGTGCTCGCGGCGCCCGGCCAGCAACAGGACGACCGCGCCCACGCCCAGGTACAGCCAGAAGCTGTGCGAGAAAAAAGCCAGCAGGGTCAGCAGGAACCACAGATTGCGCCGGCGCTTGTAGTCGCTGAGCGGAATCAGGTCGGTGGCAGGCCGGCGCGCCATCAGGAAGACCACGCTCGCCAAAAACAGGATGACGATCAACGCACGAAAATGTTCAGGCATCGGCTATGTACACCTTTCCTTCGGTGGGCAACGGCTAGCATCGTGGCTAATTGAAACTATAGTGACTTTTAGCCAATCAGTCAGAGATTGAAGTCATGCCGTCGATTGATGTGTCAGCTGCCGCGAGCCTGCGCAAGCGTGCCCTGAGGGCCGGGTCGTGGAACCTGGTCTCGCAGGTGGCTTCACAGGTGATGCGCCTGGGCGGCAATCTGATCATGGCCCGATTGCTGCTGCCGGAAATGTTCGGCGTGATGGTCATTGCCACCACTGTTTCGATACTGCTGCATTTGCTTTCCGATGTCGGCCTGCGCCAGAACATCATCCAGAGCCACCGTGGTGACGATCCAGATTTTCTCAATACCGCCTGGACCGTGCAGATCATCCGCGGTTTCCTGCTGTTTGCCCTTACCCTGCTGCTGGCCCTGGGGGCCTGGTTGGCACAACTGGCTGAGCTGTGGCCGGCAGACTCTACTTATGCCGCGCCGGTACTGCCGATGGTACTGGCGGTGACCGGCCTGTCGGCGGTCATCTGGGGTTTCCAGTCCACCAAGATAGATGTGGCGGTACGCACTTTCCAACAAAAGCGCGTGGTGCTGGTCGACCTTGCCTCGCAGGTGGCTGGCCTGGTGGTGATGCTGGTGCTGGGCTTGCTGACCCATTCGATCTGGGCGCTGGTGTTATCAGGCCTGGTTTCGGCGGTCGTCTGGACCGTGCTGGGGCACACCGCCCTGGAGGGGCCCAACAACCACCTGCGCTGGGACCGTTCGGCGCTCACCGAGTTGATCGTGTTTGGCCGTTGGATCCTGTTGTCGTCGATGGTCGGCGTGCTGGCGATGTACGGCGACCGCATATGGTTTGGCGCCAGCATGTCGGCGGCGCAACTGGGTGTGTATTCGATCGCCGTGCTGATCCTGGGTGCGGTGCAGACCGCGCTCATGAAAATTGTCGGCGCGGTGGCGCTGCCTGCTTTCAGCGAGGCGGCCAGGGCCGACGACAAGCCGCGCCTGAAAGCGCTGTATTTCCGCTTTCGGCTGCTGGTCGACCTGCTGGTGCTGTTCATTTGTGGCGGTTTCCTGACCGCCAGCCCGCTGCTGATCGGCTGGATGTATGACGATCGCTACCGCGAAGCCGGGCCGATGCTGGCGATTCTCTCGCTATCGTTCATCGTATTGCGCTATACCTTGGCTCATCAGGTGTGGATTGCCTTGGGCCTGACCAAGTACCAGGCCATGGACAACATTATCCGCCTGGTCTCGTTATGGGGGCTGTTGCCGCTACTACTGGCAATTGGCGGGGTGGAGTGGGCGATCTGGGGGGTTGCCCTGCATGCTGTGCCAACGCTTGTGCTGGTTGTGTATGTGAACTGCAAACTGGATATCTTCAGCCTCAAACGTGAGCTGATGGTACTGCCGATGTTGCTGGTCGGGGCGCTGTGCGGGGCACTGTTGACGGCCTTTTTCAACTGGCTGTAGCGCAGTTTGCTGGGTGTAACTTTCATGGCTACAGGTCACGGGATCATGGAGAAGCTCACTTTTTGTAATGCGCAGTTGGGTCGTAGAGGTTTTCTCCAGAGTTGTGTCTTGCTCAGTGTGGGGGGGGCGGTGTTCGGCGCCTCGGCGGCCGTTGCCGGCAAGCCGGTCGAAAAGCCCGGATTCGTGGTAATCAACGGTTGGGTATTACCGTCCCGTTACTTCCGGAACGCGTCAGTATGATCAAGGACTTTCAGCAGCAGAAGGCGCTGCGCGACCACTATGACTTCTGCATCATCGGGGCCGGCCCGGCGGGTATAACCTTGGGCTTGCGCCTGGCAGCCGCCGGCTGGAGCGTCATGATCGCCGAAGGCGGGGGGCGTGAATATGCGCCGCACTCGCAAGGCTTGTACGCGTGCTCATCCACCGGCCTGGAACTGTATGCCGAGGAAACCCGCCTGCGTTACCTGGGTGGTACCTCCAATCACTGGGCTGGCCGTTGTCGTCCATTTACTCCCTCGGATTTTGCCGTCGCCCCGCCAGGCGACTTGCCGGGCTGGCCAATTCCCTACTCGGAGATCGAAGGCTTCCTGCCGGCAGCGATGGAGATCGTCGATCTGGCGCCTGGCTCGGATTTTCGCGCAATGAATGCCGGCCTCAATGGTGGTGACTTCGAGGCAGACCGTTTTCTGCTCAGCACGCCGACACGCTTTGCGCAAAAGTACGCTTCAGCACTGGAGCAGACCCCAGGCCTGGACGTATTCATCAACTGTAATTGCGTCGACCTGGAGTTCGACAGGGCTTCCGGCCACCTGGCTGCGGTGGTGTTGTCCGACTATGAGCGCAATCGTCAACGCCTGGTGGCTGGCAATTTCATTCTGGCCACAGGTGCCATCGAGAATGCCCGGCAGTTGCTCAACAGCGAGACCTTGGTGGCCGCAGGCGTGGTGGGCAAGGAAGGGCTGGTAGGCGGGTGTTTCATGGAACACCTGAACATCGAAATGGGCACTTTTATCCTTAAGTCCGGGCAGGACCCAGAGCCGCGCCAGTACTACACCACCGATGCTTTCGTCGACGAGTACAAGGCCGGTAAAGGCAATGTCACCGCCGCCCTGCTGGCCGATGTGAAAACCTATGGCCGCACTGCCGAGGTCAAGTATTTTCTCGAGAGCCTGGCCTGCGACATGGGGTTTGCCAACAAGGTCGCCTTCGTCGCCAAGTTCAGTTGCCCGGGTGACGGCGTGATCAGCACCATGATCGAGCAGTTCCCCAACCTGCACAGCCGTATTTCGCTGCTGGACGAGAAGGATGCGCTGGGCGTGGCCAAGGTCAATGTCAATTGGGTGCTGAGCGCCGAAGACCGGCACACCATCAAGTGCATTGGCAGCGAACTGGCCAAGCAGTTCGCCGACATGGATCTGGGGTTCGTCAAACTCAACGATTTCGTCTATGACACCTCGATTCCGCTGAAAATGGCACCCCATGCCCATCACATGGGCACCACGCGTATGGCCGCCTCGCCGCAGTTCGGTGTAGTCGATGCCAATTGCAAGGTGTTCGGTACCGAAAACCTGTATGTCGCCGGCAGCAGCATTTTTGCCAAGGGCGGCGCCTCCAACCCGACCATGCCGCTGTTGCAATTTGCCGTGCGGCTGGCCGACCACCTCGATAACAAGATGAAAGCGGCCGGCAGCGCCGCTGCGTGATGCGGGTTGTACACGGGTGAGTGCGATGCGGTCAGCACCTAGAAGAACGAGACCGGAACGCCTCAGGACACTCCAGATTGTTCAGATCGCGAGGCCAGGCAGTATGAAGGGATGGATACGCAAGGCAGTGGCGCACTACGCCCATGCAACCGGGCGAGGGGGCAAATTCTACAGGAGGTTCTGCAACCCCTCTGGTCTTGAATGGGGGGCCTATCTGGCCCGATGGGGCAACTTTCACTCGGTTGGCAGCAATTTCTTCGTCAATACAGGCTGCAAGTTTCTCGACCCGTCGCTGGTCCGCATCGGCAACAGCGTGGGCCTGTCCGACTGCACCTTGATCGGTCATGACGGGGTGGTATTGCTGATCGAGCATCGCTTTGGCAAGCACCTGGATTCGGTCGGTTTCATCGACATCAAGGACAATTGCTTCATCGGCCATGGTGCGATCGTGATGCCTCGCGTGACCATCGGGCCCGAATCCATCGTGGCGGCAGGGGCGGTGGTGACCAAGGACGTGCCACCAGGCACCGTCTATGGTGGCAACCCGGCCGTGTTCATCTGTACCACCGAGCAGTTGATCCAACGGGTCGAGGCACGTTGCGAAGCCTACCCATGGATAGACCTGGTGAAGCAGCGCAACGGGGCCTATGACCCGGAAGTTGAACCGCTATTGATGGCGCAAAGACGTCAGTATTTCTTCGGGGACGGCAAAAATGGCTAGCAAACCTGTGGATGTCATGGTGGTGAACTTCAATACCGCTGGACTGCTGCAGCCGATGTTCGATGCACTGCGCCGGGCCGACAGCGAGCGGCTGGCCAGCTACCTGGTGGTCGACAATGCCTCGCGCGATGACTCGGTGCAGCGCATGGCCCAGGTGTGCCCCGAGGCTCTGCTGCTGAGCAACAAGCAGAACGTGGGGTTCGGCCGGGCCAACAACCAGTTGTTGGCGCACCTCAAGGGCAAGTACGCCTTGCTGCTCAATACCGATGCCTTCGTTGCCGCCGACTCGCTGCAAAAAACGCTCGACTATATGGACGCCCACCCGGAGTGCGGCGTACTGGGGGTGCGCCTGGAGGGTCGCGATGGCGACCTGCAACCAAGCTGTCGCTACTTCCCCACGCCGCTCAATGTGTTCGTTGGGCGTACCGGGTTGGGGCGGTTCTTCCCAGGGCTGAAGATGGTCGACGAAATGAACTGGGACCACGCCTCTGTGCGCGAGTGTGACTGGTTGCCCGGCTGCTTCTACCTCGTACGCCGCGAAGTACTCGACAAGGTGGGTTTGTTCGACCCGCGCTATTTCCTTTATTACGAGGAGGTGGACCACTGCAAGCGGGTGAAGGAAGCGGGCTGGAAAGTGGTGTTTTACCCGCATACCACGGTGGTGCATATCGGTGGCGAAAGCTCCAAGTCGGTGGCGGAGCTGGAGGCCGCCAGCCGGCAGATCTCGTCCTATCAGATCGAAAGCGAGTTGCTGTACTTTCGCAAGCATCACGGGGTGGCGGGGCTTGCCCTGCACATGCTGCTGGTGACGCTGGGCGACTTGGTGCTGGCACTCAAGGCGCTGTTGAAACGACGCGGCTGGGGCGCCATACAGGCCTGCTGGCGTCATTGCCGGGCAACCTGGTCTTTGCTGTTCAAGACCCGGTACGCCAGCCAACCGACAAGGTAGGTGGAGCCATGTTCGAGAATATTCGCGCCGACCTGCGTGCCCATGGCGGGGACTGGGGCGCCCAGGGCTTCTGGGTATTGCTGGTGTACCGCTTTGGCCGCTGGCGCTATACGCTGCGCCCGGCACTGCTGCGCAAACTGTGCTCGCTCATCTACAAGGTGCTGTTCAAATTCGTCCAGATCATCACCGGTATCGAACTGCCGTGCGAAGTGGTGATCGGGCGCAACTTCGTCATCGATCATTTTGGCGGCATCGTTGTCAGCGGCTATGCCCGCTTCGGCGATGACTGCCGTATCCGCAACGGCGTGGTGGTGGGCCTGAAGAATGTCGACGAGCCGATTGCCCCGGTGTTCGGCAACAACGTCGACATCGGCACCGGGGCCAAGGTGCTGGGCAGTATTCGCATCGGCAACAACGTGATCATCGGCGCCAATGCCGTCGTGCTGGTAGATGTGCCTGACAATTCACTGGCAGTGGGGGTGCCGGCCATCATCAAGGCCCGGCAACCGGCCGCCACGGCGTCGGTCGAGTGAGGCCTATGGCAACGGTGATCGGGGTGGTGGTAATCGGCCGCAATGAAGGCCAGCGTCTCGAGCGCTGCCTTGTTTCGCTGGCCCACGGGGCGGACAAAGTCATCTACGTCGACTCGGGCTCCACCGATGGTTCGCTGCAGTTGGCCGCCAACCTTGGCGTGGCAGTACTGGCGCTGGACATGAGTATCCCGTTCACCGCCGCACGCGCCCGCAATGAAGGTTTTGCCGCCTTGCAGCGCCTGTTGCCATCGATGCAACTGGTACAGTTCGTCGATGGCGACTGCGAGGTGAATGCCACCTGGCTGGCCACGGCGCAGGCTTTTCTTGAGCAGCACCCCGCCGTGGCAGTGGTGTGTGGTCGCCGGCGTGAGCGCTTCCCGCAGCGTTCGGTGTACAACTTGCTGTGCGACCTGGAGTGGGATACCCCGGTCGGTGAGGCCAAGGCCTGTGGCGGCGATGCGCTGATGCGGGCAGACGCCTTTGCTGCTGTGGGTGGCTTCCGGCCTGACCTGATTGCCGGAGAAGAGCCTGAACTGTGTGTGCGTTTGCGGGCCAACGGCTGGAAAATCTGGCGACTGGCTGCCGAGATGACCCTGCACGATGCCGGCATGACCCGTTTCAGCCAGTGGTGGCGGCGTAGCCTGCGTGCTGGGCACGCCTATGCCGAGGGCGCCTACCTGCATGGCCAGCCACCCGAGCGGCATTGGCTGCGTGAGTCACGTCGGGCCTGGTTGTGGGGCCTGGGCATACCCTTGGTGATCGCGCTGGCCTGCCTGCTGCTGGGCGGCTGGGGCCTGCTCTTGCTGTTGATCTACCCACTGCAGGCCGTGCGCCTGGCCCGCCGCGGCGGCAAGTCGACGCGCGAGAACTGGCTGCAGGCTGTGTTTCTGGTGTTGGGCAAATTTCCGGAAATGCTCGGCCAGCTGAAGTTCCTGCGCCACCGCCTTGCGGCTGGCAAATCGGCTTTGATCGAGTACAAGTGAGAGAACCCCATGATGCTCGGCACCCTCGTGAAAAGCGTGTTTACCTTGCAACCGGGTTACTCGTTGCGGGCGATGCACAACAAGTACAAGTTGGCACGGCAGATCGCCAGGCAGTGGCCTGAGCTGAACGGGTTCCTGCAGCGCATGACGGCGGCGCTGGGCCCGCACGGTTTGCAGCGCCTGGGTGTGGATTGTATCGGTGTCGTGCAATGGCCTTACATCAGCCGATGCTGGGAGGCGCCACAGCGTCTGGAGGTGGTGGCTTCGCACTTTGAACAGGTGGCTGGGCAGTTCCCGGCGTTGCTGTTGCTGGGGCGCGACGAAAACCTGAAGTTGTGTGACCTGTCCAGCCACTCGCCGGGCTGTTGCCTGGTACTGGACCGACCAATCTGGTTCAAGCGCGAAGGCGAGCTGGTGCTGAACCTGTTCCAGGCCGACCTGCGTGTGGCATCCCTGGCCTTCACCCTGGGCCGCAGCCAAGGTGAGACCAGCCTGTTCATCGGTGCGGTGCAGGGTATTCACAAAGGTATCGACAGCGAAACCTCACTGGCTATCTACCGTGACCTGACCAAGGACTTCGAAGGGTTGCGGCCACGCAGCCTGTTGCTCGAAGCGTTGAAATGCCTGGGCAGGACCCTGGGTGTGACACAGCTGTATGCCGTCAGTGACGCCTGCCGGCACCATCGCCATCCCTATTTTGGCAGCGACAAGGGCCAGGACCTGGCGGCCAACTACGACGTGATATGGCAGGAACATGGCGCCACAGCGTCTGACCGTGAGGACTTTTTTACCCTGCCTCTAGCACCGGCGCAACGGGCGGAAGCTGACATTCCGGCCAAGAAACGGGCGATGTACCGCCGCCGCCAGGCATTGCTTGACGATGTTTTCACCCGCTTGCAGGCAGCATTGCCAAGCAGCAACCACAACCTTGGACTACAAGGAAAACAGGGGGGTGCATTTGCTGTGAGTGCATCGGCAGTAGACAGGCCGCCCGTAGTCGACAGCCTGAAGTGAAGGTTGCCAGGGAAGGTTGGTCATCAAGCGGGTTTGGATCTGGATTCGTATGCATATTGCTTACTTCATCAATCAGTACCCGAAAGTCAGCCACAGTTTCATCCGTCGCGAAATTCTGGCGCTGGAGCGCCAGGGGGTTGAGGTGCAACGTATAGCCCTGCGTGGGTGGGACGCCGAGGTGCAGGATGCCGAGGACGCAACCGAACGGGGCAAGACCCGCTACGTATTGCAAGGTGGGCTCAAGGGGTTGTTGGCACCGACGTGGCAAGTACTGCGTACGCAGCCGCGGCGGTTTTTCCAGGCGCTGGGGCTGGCCATGCGCCTTGGCCTGCGGGCCGACCGTGCCTGGCCCTACCACCTGGTCTACCTGGCCGAGGCCTGCCTGGTGCTGCAATGGTTGCAGGCTGGGGAGGCAACACATGTGCACGCGCATTTCGGCACCAACTCTACTGAAGTGGTGATGCTGGCCAACGTCCTGGGTGGGCCGGCATACAGCTTTACCGTGCACGGGCCGGAAGAATTCGACAAACCACAGTTCTTGCACATGGGTGAGAAGGTGCAGCGCGCCGCCTTTGTCGCGGCGGTGAGCTCGTACGGACGAAGCCAGCTGTACCGTTGGGTGGCGCACGAGCACTGGGGCAAGGTGAAGGTGGTGCATTGCGGACTGGAGCGTGGTTTCCATGAGGTGGCGCCAGTCGATGTGCCATCGGCGCCACGGCTGGTGTGTGTTGGGCGCCTGTGCGAACAGAAGGGCCAGCTGCTGTTGCTCGAAGCGGCGCGCTGTCTCGCTGCCCAGTCGATCACCTTCGAGCTGGTGCTGGCGGGTGACGGTGAAATGCGCGAGCAGATCGAGGCCTTGATTGCCCGGCACGACTTGCAGCAGCAAGTGCGTATCACTGGCTGGATCAGCAGTGCGCAGGTACGTGAGGAAATCCTGGCCGCCCGTGCGCTGGTGCTACCCAGTTTCGCCGAGGGCTTGCCCGTGGTCATCATGGAGGCCATGGCCTTGCGTCGACCCGTGCTCACCACCTATGTAGCGGGTATCCCCGAGCTGGTGCGGCCTGGCGAGAACGGCTGGCTGTTCCCTGCCGGCGCCGTGGACGAGCTGGCAACAGCCATGGCCGACTGCCTGGCGCAACCGGCCGAGGTACTGCAGCGCATGGGCGAGGTGGCCTACCAGCGTGTGGTGCAACGGCATGACATCGACACCGAGGCGGCCAGGCTGGCCGGCTATTTCAAGGCATACGCATGATAAGTGTATTGGGTTGGTTACTGGGCCTGTTGGCGATCATCGTCCTGGTACCGGTGTTGGTGCTGGTGCTGCAAGTGTTGCTGGCTTGCCTGCCGGCGCGGTCGAGGCCCAAGGGCGTTGGCGAGCGCCCGCGAGTGGCGGTGTTGGTGCCCGCCCACGATGAGGCATTGATCATTCGCGCGATGCTGGCGAGCGTTACGCCGCAACTGCTGGACGGCGACCGCTTGCTGGTCGTGGCGGACAACTGTTCGGATGACACGGCCCAGTTGGCACGTGAGGCCGGCGCCGAAGTGGTAGAGCGCCACGATACGCGGTTGCGCGGCAAAGGTTACGCATTGGATTTCGGCGTGCGCCATCTGGCTCAGCGGCCGCCCGAGGTGGTCATCGTGGTGGATGCCGACTGCCAGGTGGGCGAGGGGGCGATCGATTGCCTGGCGCGCCGCTGCCACGCACTTGCCCGCCCGGTACAGTCGCTGTACCTGATGCGTGCACCGGCAGGTGCCGGGTTGCGGGTGCAAGTTGCCGAGTTTGCCTGGCGGGTCAAGAACCTGGTGCGGCCACGCGGCTGGGCGCGCTTGGGCCTGCCATGCCAGCTGATGGGCGCGGGCATGGCGTTCGGCTGGCACGATCTGAGCCTGATCAACCTGGCCAATGGTCATCTGGTCGAGGATGTGAAGCTGGGCCTGGACCTTTGCCAGCAGGGTAAACCGCCTGCTTTCTGCCCCGAGGCACTGGTCACTAGTCAGTTCCCGCTCAGCCAGCAAGGCCTCAACAGCCAACGCACCCGCTGGGAGCATGGCCATCTGGGCTTGATGCTTGCCGACGCACCCAAACGGGCGATGGCTGCAATCACCCAGCGCAACGCTAGCCTGGCGGCCTTGACCCTGGACCTGCTGGTGCCGCCCCTGGCGTTGCTGGTACTGACCTTGCTCGGGCTTAACCTGGTGACCTGGCTGGCGTACCTGCTGTTCGGCCTGGCGGCGCCCGCGTGGCTCGCCTTTGCCGGTTTGGCATTGCTGGCCTTCGCCGTGATGTTGGCCTGGGCGCGCTTCTGCCGTGAAGTGATACCGTTCTCGGTGTTGTTGTACGCGCCGTTTTACGCGGCCAGGAAAATTCCCTTGTACCTGAGTTTCCTGATCAAGCGCCAGGTTGAATGGGTGCGTTCAAAACGGGATGACGACTGATGGATCAGTGGCAGAATCGCTGGAAGCGTGTGATCGACCAGCTGGAAGTGATCGCTGATGACGCCGCTGTGCAGCGTCTTCTCGACCGCCTGACTACGCCGGATACGGGCACCGTGCTGGGCTTCGTCAACGCCCATGCGATGAACCTGGTGGTGCGCGATGGTGGCTACAGCCAGGCACTGTCGGCCGCAGATGTGCTGCTGCGCGATGGCGCCGGTATGGCGATTCTGTATCGCCGCCTGGGCCTGGAACCTGGGCTGAACATGAACGGCACTGACTTCATTCCCAGGCTCATGGCTGCTTACCGAGGGCGCAAGGTCGCCTTCTGGGGCACCCGGCAACCCTACCTGGACCAGGCCGTGCGGCGCTGTGAAGCCGAGTTTGGCATCGTGCCGGTGTCGGTTCACGATGGTTTCGCCAGCCTTGAAACCTATTTGCAGTTGGCCCGCGAGCAGCAACCCGAGCTGATCGTGCTGGGCATGGGCATGCCCAAGCAAGAAGCGGTGGCAGCGGAGTTGGCAGTCACTGGTGGGCCATGCCTGATCGTGTGCGGTGGGGCGATCCTGGACTTCCTCGGCGGCAAGGTCAGCCGTGCCCCCGAATGGCTGCGGCGTTTGGGGGGCGAGTGGCTGTACCGCCTGCTGCGCGAACCCAAGCGCCTGTTCATGCGTTACGTAGTGGGCAATCCGCTATTCCTGTTGCGCACCCTGCTGTACCGGCGGGCGGCGGTTTCGGCCAGGCGGGCCCTATGAATCGGTCAAAGTTCGCACAAGCGGTGATTCCGGGTACGCCAGCAGCGGGTGGCTGCTACAGTGATATCAATCGCTTGAGGGCGCCACGCGCCTGCTGCACGGGTTTTGCGTAACCTGTTTTCAAGACTTGCTGTTTGATGGAAGGCACTTGCTACGCTCATTTTGATGAGGTCTGAAATGGTTTTCGAACCCAGAAGCAGTCGTTCCTTACTCCAGAGAAGAAGCAGTGTCAGTAACGCCATTCAGGCCGGCCTCGATGGTATTGCCGTCACCGGTATTGCCTGGTACCTGATCTACGACCAGTTCGGCTATATCACATCCGATTACGTGATCATGCTGCTGTTGCTGATTGGCGCACTGGCAGTCATTTATGATCATTACGCCATCTACCGCACCAACGTCGGGCTTTCGATCAAGGCGTTCCGCCTGTTCAAGGCCTGGTCGGCAACGTTTTGCTTCCTGGTCGTCATGGCGTTCCTGACCAAACAGAGCGAAACCTATTCACGGCTATTGGTGGTGCAACTGTTCGTCATTGGTTATGTCGCCCAGCTATTTTTGCATTTTGCCGTGCGCGAACTGCAAAAGCGCTTTAGTGCGCATGCACGCCTGGACAATGCCCTGATCATCGGCAACGGTGACCTGGCCAACTTCCTGTATCAGAAAATCAGCAACAACCCGTGGTTTGGCGAACGAGTGCTGGGCTGCGTGCTGCTCGACAAAGGCGATGGGCAGGGGTTGGAGAGTGCCGAGGGCAAGCAGCGCCTGCCAGTGCTGGGGCATATTGGCGACCTCGACGAGCTGGTGGCCCAACACGGTATTCGTACGGTGTACCTGGTGACGCCACTGGGTGGCTCCGAGGTCATCAACGACGTTTACTTCAAGTTGCTCGACAAGTGCATTGCGGTGAACTGGGTGCCGGATATCTTTTCGTTGCGCCTGATCAACCACAGCGTGCGGGAAATTGCCGGCATTCCGGTGCTGACCTTGTCGGAGACACCCTTGACGGGCATGAGCCTGTTCTTGAAAAACCTTGAGGACCGGGTGCTGGCCGCGTTGATTTTGCTGTTTGCATCACCCGTATTGCTGGCTATTGCGCTGGCCATCAAGATCGACAGCCGCGGGCCGGTGTTCTTCCGCCAGGAACGTACCGGCTGGACAGGAGAATCGTTCCGTATCTGGAAGTTTCGCAGCATGCATGTTCACCAACCGGAAGCAGGTGTGGTCAAGCAGGCGCAGAAGAATGACCCACGGTTGACCCGGGTCGGCGCCTTTATCCGGCGTACAAGCCTTGATGAACTGCCACAATTGTTCAATGTGCTGACCGGGGAAATGTCCCTGGTAGGGCCGCGGCCGCATGCCTTGCAACATGACACCTTGTATTCGCAGGATATCGTTGACTACTTTGCCCGCCACAATATCAAGCCCGGCATGACAGGTTTGGCGCAGGTGCGCGGGTTCAGGGGGGAGACCAAGGATATCGAGCAAATGATCCAGCGAGTCGACTCGGACATCGAGTACATCAACAACTGGTCGTTGTGGCTGGACTTCGTGATCCTGGTGCGCACGCTCAATGCCTTCACCGGTAAGCAGGCTTATTGAGCGAAGCGCTCCTGCTCAAGCGCGCCCAAGTGGCTATTCCTTGTTCAACGGATGCAACGCCCTGAACCCCCGCGCTTCTTCCACCAGCCAGTCGTGCACCGCCCGCGCACCTGGCTGGTTCAAGCCGCCTGGCGGGTAATGCACCACATAACGCTTGTGGTTGGCGATCGGTACACCAAACGGCACGATCAGTGCGCCGCGCTCCAGTTCGTCATTGAGCAGCGTGCGTCGTGCAATCGCCACGCCGATACCGGCAATCGCCGCCTCGATGGTCAGGTGGTTGCGGTTGAAAGTGTGCCCGCGCCGCACATCCAGGCCGGCGGCGCCGATGCCTTCCAGGTAGAACTCCCACTCGGCATATTCCGAACTGCCACGCCAGGCGGTGATGTCATGCAGCAGCGGGTAGTGCGCCAGGTCAGCGGGGCCGTGCAGCGGCGGGCGCCCGCGCAGCAGGCCAGGTGAGCACACCGGGAAGATCTGCTCGTCCAGCAGCGGCGTCGAGAGCATGCCTGGGTAGCTACCATCGTTCAGGTCGATGGCCAGGTCGAAGTCACCCGGGGTCAGCGCCTGGGCGCTGTCTTCGGCGACCAGGCGCAGTTCGATGTCCGGGTAGCGCTGTTGAAAACGCGGCAAGCGCGGCGTGAGCCATTTGGCCAGGAACGAGGGGATCGAACGCACACGCAATGTGCCGCGGATTTCCCCCGCGTCCAGCCGCAGCAGCTCGGCTTCGATACTGCCGTAGGCCTCGGCCACCGTCTGGGCCAGCCGTTGCCCCTCGGCGCTCAGCTCCACGCCGCGCGCCCGGCGCAGGAACAGCCGGTAGCCCAGGCGCTCTTCCAGTTGGCGCATCTGCTGGCTGACCGCGCCCGGGGTGATGTGCAGCTCTTCGGCGCAGCGGGTGAAGGACAAGTGCCGGGCTGCGCAGGCAAATACATGCAGCCAGACGAACATCTGACCATTGAGTTGTCGTCGCATCGTTTAGTACCACTAAAGGCTTGCTTAGGAGGTTTCGTTGGTCATCCGTGAGCCAGCGCGGCAGTATCGCGCAAGTTCGCAATAACGCTCAATTTCTTCAGACAACCGTACCCTGGATGCATATCAGGGTAGGGTCAGGCATTAGCATGGCTATCAGTGTTTTCGACCTTTTCAAAATTGGCATCGGGCCGTCCAGTTCCCATACCGTGGGCCCGATGCGGGCGGCGGCTACCTTTGCCCAGGCCTTGCGTGAGCAGGGGGTGCTGGCGCGGGTAACGCGCGTGCAAGTGCGGCTGTATGGCTCGCTGTCGGCTACCGGGGTTGGCCATGCCACCGACCGCGCGTGCCTGCTAGGCTTGATGGGCCAGTGGCCGGACCGTATCGACCCGTCCACGATCGAGTCGCGCATCGGACAGGTCCTGCAAGAGCACTGCCTGATGCTCGACGGTAGCCATCCGCTGGCCTTCGACTATGGCCGTGACATGCTGCTGCTCGACGAGAGCCTGCCTTATCACCCCAATGCCATGAGCCTGGAAGCCATGGACGGGCAGCACAGCCTGTTGAGCCAGACCTATTTTTCGGTGGGCGGCGGCTTCATCGTCGAGCAAGCCGAAATCGATGCGCCGGCAAGCGACACGAATGCCGTGATGCTGCCTTATGAATTCGACAGTGGTGCCCAACTGCTGGCTTTGTGCAAGGCCCACAACCTGAGCGTGGCGCAACTGATGATGGCCAACGAGTGCGCCTGGCGCCCGGAGGCCGAGGTGCGCGAGGGCTTGCTGCGCATCTGGGCAGCCATGCGTGAGTGCGTGGCGAACGGCCTGCGCAACGAGGGCGTCCTGCCGGGCGGCTTGCACGTCAAGCGCCGCGCCGCGCGGTTGCATCGCAGCCTGCAGGAGTTGGGCAAGCCCAACGTGATCGGCTCGACCCTTGGCGCCATGGAGTGGGTCAACCTGTTCGCCTTGGCGGTCAATGAAGAGAATGCCGCCGGTGGGCGTATGGTTACCGCGCCCACCAACGGGGCAGCCGGCATTATCCCGGCGGTGCTGCACTATTACATGAAGTTCAACCCCGGTGCCTGCGATGCTGATGTGGTGGACTTCCTGCTTGGCGCAGCGGCGGTTGGCATCCTGTGCAAAAAGAACGCCTCGATTTCCGGTGCCGAGGTGGGTTGTCAGGGGGAGGTGGGCTCAGCCTGTTCGATGGCTGCTGCCGGCTTGGCGCAGGTACTGGGTGCTACGCCGCCCCAGCTTGAAAACGCCGCCGAAATTGCCCTGGAGCACAACCTTGGGCTGACCTGCGACCCGGTGGGCGGCCTGGTGCAGGTGCCGTGCATCGAGCGCAATGCGATTGCTGCGGTCAAGGCGATCAACGCTGTGCAGATGGCGCTGCGGGGGGATGGCGAGCACTTCATCTCGCTCGACCGGGTGATCCGCACCATGCGTGATACCGGGGCGGACATGCATGCCAATTACAAGGAAACCTCGCGCGGCGGTTTGGCGGTCGCTTTTGTCGAGTGCTGAGTTTTAACGCGGTCAACTGGAGCGGCCTTGTGTCACGATGGGCCGCTCCTGAACCCGGTTGCGACGGACTCAGCGGCCTTTCTGCTTGGCTGCCAGGAAGCTCGCACGCATGTCTTTGGCCCAGCCATCGAGCACCGGCTTGACGTCATTCAAGGTCAGCTTCTGGGTATCGTTCTCCAGTTCCTGGCCCGCGCCCTTGCGGACCACCTGGGCCAGTACCTTCTGGCTGGCGCCGTCCAGGAACGCTGCCTCCACACCGACATCCACGTCCTGGTCACGTCCACCCATGGCGGTATTCACTCCCGCCGCGATAAGCGCGATAGGGATCACCTCGTAAGGCTTGAGGCCCTCGTTACTGGTGGACACTGCCGTGATCGCCGGGCGTACCACGATCACGCCCGGACCAGGCCCCTTGGCCAACGGCATCACGCTGCCCATTTCGCGGCGCAGGGCCTCGTTGAAGTAGCGGGTGATTTCCTGCAGCGTCTGCTGCGAGATAACCGCTGTGGGCTGCGGCTTGGGGTAGAACTGGCTTGGCTCGACGAATACCTGGCTGTATTGATTGATATTGACCTTGGGGTCGATCCAGCGCATGACCGGGTCACCCGACGGGCTCTTGGCCTCTTGCAGCCGGCTGTAGTCTTTGAGGAAGCCGGAGTAATCCTTGGGGTCCACGCGGTTGCTGGAGCAGGCGGCCACGGCAAGCAGCGCGGCGCACAACAGGGTAATGCGAGGCAATGATTTCATGATGAAAAGGCATCCGTGAGAGGTCGGCCTCAACAACGCTAGCAGGTGCGAGGCAGTTGGCCAGTGGACGGGGCAATCCTCTTTGAAAAGAACACAGTGCGTGGCTCGCCCTGAGGGGCGCTGCAAACGTTGTGGCCCACTCAACCCAGGGCCTCACGCAAGCGGTACCACAACATGCCCAGTGCCAGCAGGGGTGAGCGCAGGGCCTTGCCGCCGGGGAAGGTCAGGTGCGGCACGGCGCTGAACACATCCAGGCCGTGGCTGTGGCCGAGGGCGATGCTTTCGGCCAGCAGTTTCGCCGTCCAGTGCGTCACGTTCAGCCCGTGGCCTGAATAGCCCTGGGCGTAATACACGTTGGGGTGCTGGTTCAGGCGCCCGACCTGGGGGAAACGGTTGGCGGTGATACCAATCATGCCACCCCACTGGTAGTCGATACGCACGTTGGCCAGTTGCGGGAACACCTTCAATACCTTCGGCCGCATGTACGCGCCGATGTCTTTAGGGTCGCGCCCGGAATAGTGGCAGGCGCCACCGAACAGCAAGCGGCGGTCTGCGGTGAGGCGGTAGTAGTCCAGGCCGACCTTCTGGTCGCACAGCGCCATGTTCTGCGGGATCAGGCTGCTGGCCAGCGCTTCGGGCAAGGGTTCGGTGGCCACCACATAGCTGCCGGCCGGCAGTACCTTGCCGCTCAGGCGCGGTTCCAGTTCATCGAGGTGCGCATTGCAGCCCAGCACCAGGCTGCTTGCGCGCACCTTGCCGCGCGCCGTGTGCAGCGTCAACCTGGGCCCGTGCTCAATACGCAGCACCGGGCTTTGCTCGAAAATGCGCACGCCCAGGCTGTGGGCCGCACGGGCTTCGCCCTGGACCAGGTCAAGTGGGTGCAGGTGGCCCGAGCCCATGTCGACCAGGCCGCCAGCGTACTGGTCGCTGGCGACGATCTCGTTCAACTGCCCGGCGCTGACCAGGCGTATTTCATGGCGATAGCCCAGGGCGGCCAGGTCGTCCTGTTCCTCCTTGAAGGCCGCGAACTGCGCCGTGGTGTTGGCCAGTTCGCAGAAGCCCCAGCGCAGGTCGCAGGCAATGCCGTAGCGGGCGATGCGCTCGGCCACCAGTTCCACTGAGTCGATGCCGGCCTGCTTCAGGTAGCGCACACCGTCCTGGCCGACATGCCGGGCAAAGCCGCTGACATCATGGCCGATACCGCGAATCAGCTGGCCGCCATTGCGCCCACTGGCGCCCCAGCCGATGCGTCGGGCTTCCAGCAGTACCACCGAGAGGCCGCGCTCGGCCAGCTCCAGGGCTGTATTGACCCCAGTCAGTCCGCCGCCGATCACGCATACGTCGGCCGTCAGTTCACTGTCCAGGCTGGGGTAGGGTGCCGCGTCGCGCGCGGTGGCGGCGTAGTACGAGGCGGTGTGTTGGGTATTGAAAGACATGAGCGTTCTCGACTCAGCGGTTGGACTTGATCTTGCTCCAGGAGCGGGTCATGACGCGCATGATTTTTGGGCTCGGGGTGCTGGAGATGTACAGCTTGTCCAGCACCTCCTGGGGTGGGTAGATCTCGGGGTTGTTCACCAGCGATGCATCCATGTAGGCCTTGGCGTCCGGGTTGGCGTTGGCATAGCCGACCGTGGCGCTGACCTTGGCGATCACTTTGGGGTCGAGCAGGTAGTTGATGAACGCCAGGGCCTGCTCGGGGTTGTTGGCGTCCTTGGGGATGGCCAGCAGGTCGAACCACAGGTTGCTGCCTTCCTTGGGAATGCTGTAGGCAACCTTCACGCCGTTTTTCGCCTCTACGGCGCGGTTGGCGGCCTGGAACACGTCGCCGGAGTAGCCGAACGCTACGCAGACATCGCCGTTCGCAAGGTCAGAGACGTACTTGGAGGAGTGGAAGTAGGTGATATAGGGGCGCAGTTCGAGCAGGCGGGCCTCGGCCTTGGCGTAGTCGCCCGGTTTTTCGCTGCGCGGGTCCATGCCCAGGTAGTTGAGCACGGCCGGGAACAGTTCATCGGGCGAGTCCATGAATGCCACGCCGCACTGCTTGAGCTTTTTCAGGTTCTCGGGCTCGAACAGCACCGCCCATGAGTCGATATGGTCCACACCCAGTGCCGCCTTGACCTTGTCGACGTTGTAGCCGATGCCATTGGTGCCCCACAGGTAAGGCACGGCGTACTGGTTGCCGGGGTCGTTCTGTTCAAGTTGCTTGAGCAGTTTGGGGTCCAGGTGCTGCCAGTTCGGCAGCTTGCTGCGGTCCAGCGGCAGGAAGGCGCCGGCCTGGGCCTGGCGGGCGAGGAAGTGGTTGGACGGTACCACCACGTCATAACCCGTGCGCCCGGCCAACAGCTTGCCTTCAAGGGTTTCGTTGGAGTCGAACACGTCATAGACCACCTTGATTCCGCTGCTGGCCTGGAAGTCGGCCAGGGTGGTGTCACCGATGTAGTCGGTCCAGTTGTACACACTGACCGTGGGCGCGGCCTGGGTGGTGGTGGCGAACAGCAGGGTGAATGCAGCGGGGATCAGGGCTTGCAGATGACGCATGGGAACACCTCGTTGGTCTTGTTCTTGGAGTTCAGAGCAGGCTTGCCTGTGCATGGGGTGCAAAGCACCCCTCGCGGTGGATCAGACACTCAGCATCAGGAATTCACGCTCCCATGAGCTGATGACGCGCTTGTAGTTCTCGTGCTCGGCGCGTTTGACCGCCACGTAGCCCTGGACGAACTGCTTGCCCAGGTACTGCTGCACGGTTTCGCAGTCTTCCATGTGCTGCAGCGCATCCTCGATGGTGATCGGCAGGCGCAGGTTGCGTCGCTCATAGGCGCGGCCCTGCACCGGTGCGCTAGGGTCGATCTGCTCGACCATGCCCAGGTAGCCGCACAGCAGGCTGGCAGCGATGGCCAGGTAAGGGTTGGCATCGGCGCCCGGCAGACGGTTTTCCACCCGCATCGCCTCAGGGCTGGACGTGGGCACACGCAGGCCGGCCGTGCGGTTTTCTTCGCCCCACTCGACGTTGACCGGTGCCGAGGTATCCGGCAGGAAGCGGCGGAACGAGTTGACGTTGGGCGCGAACATCGGCAGCAGCTTGGGGATGTACTTCTGCAAGCCGCCGATGTGATGCAGAAACAGCGGGCTCATGCTGCCGTCTTCGTTGGCGAAGATCGGTTTGCCAGTGGCGATGTCGACCACGCTCTGGTGCAGGTGCATGGCACTGCCTGGTTCATCGGTGATCGGCTTGGCCATGAACGTGGCGGCCACGTTGTGCTTGAGCGCGGCCTCGCGCATGGTGCGCTTGAACACGGTGATCTGGTCGGCCAGGTCCAGCGCGTCGCCGTGACGGAAGTTGATTTCCATCTGCGCCGGGCCGTCTTCGTGGATCAGCGTATCCAGGTCCAGGCCCTGGATCTCGCACCAGTCGTAGACGTCCTCGAACAGGGGGTCGAATTCGTTGGCGGCGTCGATCGAGAACGACTGACGGCCACTTTCAGCACGGCCGGAACGCCCCAGTGGTACCTGCAGTGGCAAATCCGGGTCTTCGCAGCGCTTGGTCAGGTAGAACTCCATCTCGGGCGCGACGATCGGCTGCCAGCCCTTGTCGGCGTACAGCTTGAGCACCTTCTTCAGCACGTTGCGTGGCGAAAGCTCGATAGGGTTGCCTTGCTTGTCGAAGGTGTCGTGGATCACGATCGCGGTTGGCTCGATCGCCCACGGGATCTGGTAAACGGCGGTGGGATCGGGGCGGCAGACCATGTCGATGTCGGCGGCGTCGAGCAGGTTGTAATAGATGTCATCGTCGACGTAGTCGCCGGTGACCGTCTGCAGCAGCACGCTTTCTGGCAGGCGCATGCCTCGCTCATGGAGGAACTTGGCGGTGGGCGCAATCTTGCCGCGGGCGATGCCGGTCAAGTCGCTGATCACGCATTCGACTTCGGTGATCCGGTGTTCTTTCAGCCAGGTGGACAGCTGATCGAAGGGGGCGTTCATACAGACCTCTTGGTTGGGTTTTAGTGGGGGAGCGTAGGCGCTTGCGAAAACCGTTGAACA
Organism: Pseudomonas sp. NBRC 111139; assembly: GCF_001753955.1. Classification (NCBI taxonomy): domain Bacteria; kingdom Pseudomonadati; phylum Pseudomonadota; class Gammaproteobacteria; order Pseudomonadales; family Pseudomonadaceae; genus Pseudomonas; species Pseudomonas sp. NBRC 111139. The sequence goes on along the minus strand of NZ_BCBP01000016.1, from coordinate 144,368 downwards.
GTTGCGAAGGCGTTACGCTTCCCAGGTGACGCGCTGCAGACTATCTTGGTCGCAGCCCCCCGGGGCAATCTATCCACTTTCTTCAGTATCGAATGCACCAAAAGAGTGCATACAGGACGATGTGTGACAACCGCCAATGCGTTGAAGGTCCAGGCTTTCCACACCACTGACGTCACCGAGCAAGTGCGCGCCACCCCTGGCTGGCAGCAGCAGTACCGGCAAATGTCGCCCGGGTACTTCAGCGGTGAGCTGCGTTGTCTGGGGCTGGAGGGTGTGGAGGTGTACGAAGAGCGCCTGAACACCCGGGTGGAGCAGTTTTTCCGCGCGCCAAGCGGCTCGCTGGCGTTTTGCTTCGACCGCAGCGAGAACAGCCTGTACCTGCTGAACGAACAAAGTCGCAATATCTGGATCACACCGGAGAACTACCACGAAGTGGCGGTCGTGTTCGACCAGGCCTTCCTGGCCCGCCATGGGCTAGACCCGCAGCGTCTGGAAGGGTTGTTCATGGTGCCACTGGGCAGCGGCCAGAATGCGCTGTTCGGCAGCTGGCTCAGCGCCACCTTGACCCGGCTGGGCGAGGAGGGTTGCCCGTTGCAGGGGCAGGCCCTGGCTGAGCAGTTGCTGGAGGACTGCCTGTTCATTCTTGACAACGCCAGCCAGCGTTTACAGGGCGTGGCCCTGGGGCGGCGGGACGAGGAAAGGGCGATCATGCACCGGGTCAGCGAATGGGCGGCCGACTGCCCGGAAGAAACGCTGAACCTGGTGGGGCTGGCGGAGGTTGCCGGGGTTTCATTGCGTCAGTTGCAGCAGGCGTTCAAAGCATTCACCGGCATGCCGCCTGCGCACTGGTTGCGGCTGCGCCGGTTGAACGGCGCGCGGCGCGATCTTTTGCGGGGAGGAGGGGTGACTGTCGCCGAGGTGGCGATGCGTTGGTCGTTCTGGCATTTGGGAAGATTTTCAGAGAGTTACCGGCAGTTGTTCAAGGAGTTTCCGAGCGAGACGTTGAGGCGGGGCAGGGGTTGAGGGGGCACGCCAAAACTGAACCCAGCATCTCGTGCCGAAAGTTGCTATCGTGCCGCCCTGATTTCACCCGAGGTGCCGATGTTCTACCTGCCTTTGCCCAGCGACCAGGCTGACCGCCTCGCCAGCGCCGCCGTAACCGAGTTCTTCACCACCGCCAGTGTGCTCGATGCCGCTGCCGTGCTGTTCGTGCAAAACCTGCCACGCCAGCCTGCCACCGCGTCGGCCGACGCGCAGGAGCGTCGTTTCGCCGAAATCGTGCGCATCGCAAACGAAGTCGAAGGTGTCGCCCCCGGGCGCTTCCAGGCCCAGGTAGCGCAGCAATTCGATCGCGAAGCGTTCGCCATGGGCCTGGGCATGCTGGGCGAAAATGGCATTGCACTGCTGTCGGCCGAAGTGGAGTACCAGGCGGACGAATGGCTGGACGACGAAGGCCAGTGGAACTTCCAGTTCGCCGACCGCTACCGCCAACGGGCCACGCCGCTGCACCCAGTGTACCTGCCGTCGCTGGCCAGTGATTTGATGCTCAGCGACCAGCAGAACCGCCTGCTGCGTGAATTCCTCAGTGGCGTCGACGAGTCGGTGGCTGTGCAAGGTTTCGCCGGCACCGGCAAGACCTTCCTGATTCACCAGTTCGCCCGGCTGCTGGAGCCACAGCGCACCTTGCTGCTGGCCATGACCGAAGGGCAGTTGCGCGCGCTGCAGGCGCGGGTCAAGGACGCTGCCGCCTATACCGCGCTGACCTTCGGCCAATTGGCTGACGAGCTGCTCAACCGTGACCTCACCAGCAACGGCTGGCGATTGCGCGATCCATACCGCACCAAGCTGTCCTGGCGCCCCCAGGAAGCGCAAGTGGTGCGCTGGCTGGCCATCCCTGATATCGGCCCGCTCGCAGCGCGTGACGTGGTTGCCTTGTGCATCCGCGCCGTGCGCACGTTCTGCCACAGTGCCGATACCCAGCTTCAGCTGCATCACTTGCCCTGGGCCGGGCCTGGCACCTCGCCGCTGGATCAGGAGGTGCTGCTGGAAAAGGCGCGTCTGTACTGGCAAGAGCTGATTCGCCCGTCGGCGCGGGACATTCAGCTACCGGTGCGTGACTACCACCGGGTCAAGCTGCTGTCGCTGACCGAGCATGTGATCGACAGCCGTTACACCCATGTCATCGTCGACGAGGCCCACGAGCTGTCGGCACCGATGCTGGCGGTACTCGATCGCAGTCCGCAGTCGATCATTACCCTGGGTGACGAACTGCAGAACCTCAACGGCCTCAGCCCGCACCATGGCAGCTTCATCCGGCAACGCTGCATCGACCATTCACTGCGCGCCGGGCCGGCAATGGACAACGTGCTCAACCCGCTGATCCAGGCGCACCCGGCCACGATCCAGGCAGCCTTCAGTGGCAACGCCGAGCACTACACCCGGGTCAGTTTCTTCGATACGGTGATGGTGCCGGAACAGCCCACGGCGCTTATCGTCGATGATGAATGGGGCCTGTTTGGCTGGTTCCAGCGCCTGACGCATCAGGGGGTGCCGTTCTTGTTGCTGAAAAGCGCTCGCAAGGACTTTGAACTGTTCGTCGAGGACTGCATCGAGCTGTACCGCTACGGCACCCGGCCGCGCCACCCGATGCTGTTCCGCTATGCCAGCTGGCAGGCGCTGGAACAGGACAAGGGCGATGACAAAGCGTTCGTCGCCGTGGCCAATATGCTGCGCAAGGGCTACACGCCGGAGCACTTTGCCAAGGCCAAGAGCCGTTACCGCTGGGACAAGGCGCCGAAGCTGTTCCTGGGGCGAGTACGGGATGTGAAGAACATGGAGTTTGCCCGGGTGATGGTGTCGCCGGAGCTGATGGTGGCGCCACAGGTGGCGGGTAACCGCAATGAGCGGGCGCGTATGCTGGCGGGGTTATATACCGCCTGTTCGCGGGCGCGGCATGAACTGATCGTGCCGGGGGGGATGCTGGACTGGGTCAAGGACCAGGTTCGGGATTGACGCAGCTGGGGCTGCAAAGCAGCCCCAGGGTCATGAATCAGTTACGGTCCAGCCACACGGTCTGGGCATTGGTGAACTCGCGCACACCAAAGTGCGACAGCTCACGGCCGAAACCACTCTTCTTCACGCCACCAAACGCCACGCGGGGGTCGGAAGCGCAGTAGCCGTTGATGAACACGCCGCCGGTATCCAGTGCGGCGGTCATGCGTTCGGCCAGCGCATAGTCGGCTGTGTAGATGGTCGAGGCCAGGCCAAACTCGCTGTCGTTGGCCAGTTCCACGGCATGGTCGGCATCGCGTGCAGTGATGATCGCCGCTACCGGGCCGAACAGCTCCTGCTTGAACGCGGTCATGTCCGGGGTGACATTGGCGAACACCGTCGGCGCGTAGAAGTTGGCCACGCCTTCGACCTTGTTGCCGCCCAGCAGCAACGTGGCGCCTTCGGCCAACGTCGCCTGAACCTGGCCGTCCAACTCGTCGCGCAGGTCATAGCGGGCCATCGGGCCGATATAGGTGTCGTCCTCCAGCGGGTTGCCGACTTTCAACTGGCGAGTGGCTTCAACGAACTTGTGGGTGAACGCATCGACGATGCTGGCTTCCACGATCAGGCGCTTGGCGGCGGCACACACCTGGCCGGTGTTCTGGTAGCGGCCTATCACCGCGGCCTGGACGGCAGCATCCAGGTCGGCATCGGCCAGCACGATGAAGGGATCGGAGCCACCCAGCTCCAACACGCACTTCTTCAGCGCGGCACCGGCCTGTGCACCAATCGCCATGCCGGCACGCACGCTGCCGGTCAGGGTCACGGCGGCGATGCGCGGATCGTTGATGGCGCGGGTGACGCCATCCGGGGTCACGTTCAACACTTCGAACACGCCTTCCGGCAGGCCGGCATCCTTGAACAGCTCACCCATCAGGTAGGCGCTGCCCATTACGTTCGGTGCGTGCTTGAGCACGTAGGTGTTACCCGCCAGAATCGCCGGCACGGCGCCGCGCAGCACCTGCCAGACCGGGAAGTTCCACGGCATCACGGCCAGGATCGGGCCCAGCGGGCGGTATTCGATACGGGCTTTTTCGACCTGGGTCGGCTCGGCGGCGAGCATGGCCGGGCCGTGCTCGGCGTACCAGCGGCACAGGCCAACGCATTTGGCGACTTCACCACGGGCCTGGGCGATCGGCTTGCCAATTTCACGGCTGATCATGTGCGCGAAAGCTTCAGCCTTGGCTTCGAGGGTACCGGCCAGGGCCAGCAGGTACTCGCTGCGCTGACCCAGCGACACCTGGCGCCACTGGCGATAGCCAACCTTGGCACGTTGCAGCGCCGCTTCCAGTGCGGCGTCGGTGTCGAACGGGTAGGCGCCAATCTGCTCGCCGCTGTACGGGTCGAGGGAGATGGCGTGGGTCAGGCTGCTGATCGCGCTCATGGCGGGACACTCTCGTTGTTGTTAATCAATGAGGCCAGACTAGTGGGCTATGGCTTTAATGAAAACTGAATAATAATGAGCGAAACATTCACGTTTGGAGAATGCCTGTGGACCTGGTGCAACTGGAGATCTTCAAGGCCGTGGCAGAGCAGGGCAGCATCAGCGCCGCCGCGCAGCACATCCATCGGGTGCCGTCGAACCTGACCACGCGCATCAAGCAACTGGAGGAGGACTTGGGTGTAGAACTGTTCATTCGGGAGAAGAGCCGCCTGCGCCTGTCGCCTGCGGGTTGGAACTTCCTCGAATACACCCGGCGCATCCTCGACCTGGTCCATGAGGCGCGGCTGACCGTGGCGGGTGAAGACCCGCAGGGCACCTTTGCCCTCGGATCGCTGGAAAGCACGGCGGCGGTGCGCATCCCGGCGCTGCTGGCCGCCTACAACCAACGCTACCCCAAGGTTGACCTTGACCTGTCCACCGGGCCCTCCGGGACCATGCTCGAAGGCGTGCTGTCTGGCCGCCTGGTGGCCGCGTTCGTCGACGGCCCGGTGCTGCACCCGACGCTGGAGGGCATACCGGTGTTCGAGGAAGAGATGATGGTCATTGCGCCGCTCAACCATACACCGGTGACCCGCGCCCAGGACGTGAACGGTGAAAGCATCTACGCCTTCCGCGCCAACTGTTCATACCGCCATCACTTCGAGAACTGGTTCGTGCAGGACCAGGCGGTACCGGGCAAGATCCACGAAATGGAGTCGTACCACGGCATGTTGGCCTGCGTCAGTGCGGGTGCCGGCCTGGCCATGCTGCCGCGCAGCATGCTCGACAATATGCCCGGGTGCAGCACCGTCAGCGCCTGGCCAATGTCGGAGGACTTCCGCTATCTGAAAACCTGGCTGGTATGGCGACGGGGGACGGTCTCGCGCAGTTTGAGCATGTTCGTGAAGTTGCTTGAAGAAGGCCGCGCAAGCTGATGTTTTCACTCGATAACCTGATTATCTGAAGTGAATTTCATCTCCATGACCAGGCATCAGCACGAACACCCCTTCGCTGGGAGGATCAAATGCTAGGTAAGCCATCCTCGAAAGGAGGGTCGTACCATGCGTAACCATCACTATGCGCTCGGCGCAGCCTTACTGATCACCCTGGCCCTGCCATGGACCCTGGCCGCCGCCGCCGACCTCAATGCCCCCATCGACATGCAGGCCGTGCAGTTGCAACCGCAGGAGCAGAATGGCGTGCGCTACCTGCAGGGCGGTATCGGCCAGGACGAGGCCAATGCCCTGCGCAAGACCACGGGTTATGACCTGCACGTAGAGCTTTCGACCGGCCCGGAAGGCAAGTTCCAGAGCGGGGCCACCGTCGATATCCAGACTGCCCAGGGCCAGCCCGTGATCAGCGTCGCCGATGCCGGGCCACTGCTGTATGTGCAGCTGCCTCCCGGCAAATACAAGGTCATTGGCAATGCCCAAGGTCAGGCGGTGCAGCAGTGGGCGGCCGTCACGGGCAAGGCCCCCACGACCGTTAGCCTTAATTGGCGTTGATGAAGAGACAGGAAGGAGTACGGATGTACTCCTGCCAGGGGTAAGGTCACGCCTCGCAAAAGCCTGTGCCCGGCAAGCACATCTTTACCGAGTGTTTTAGCCAATAGTGGCAATATACTTCCAACTTTCTGATTATCTGGACAATAATCAGAAAAGTATTACTTCGTATGACCGGTCTGGATGCACCGGTCAGCGCAAAACATCGAGGGGCCCAAGCCCCCGCTTGCCGTGTAGACCATCAGGAGAGTCGTTGATGAAAACCCGTCTAGCCGCTTCGCTGGCCGTTGCAGTGCTGGCCTTTGCCGGGGCCGATCTGGTCCAGGCTGCGCAGATATCAGGCGTCGTGGGCGCCACTGGCCAAGGTGACATGACGTACCGTATCGGCCTGTCGTTCGACTGGGACAAGACATGGCTGGAAAGCAGCGCCGGCCATGTGAGCGGTTACTGGGATGCGGCCTACACCTATTGGGAAGGTGGCGATGCCAGTGGTGCGCACTCGCTGTCGTTCAGCCCGGTGTTCACGTATGAGTTCAGCGGCTTTACCTACACGCCTTACATCGAGGCAGGTATTGGCCTGGCCGCGTTTTCAAAGACCGACGTGGGCGACCAGCGACTGGGGTCGGCGGTCAACTTTGAAGACCGTATCGGCTTTGGCCTGAAGTTGCCGGGAGAACAGAAGGTAGGCATCCGTGCCATGCACTACTCCAACGCCGGTATAAAGCAGCCAAACGACGGCATAGAGTCGTACTCGCTGTTCTATAGCACAGCGTTCTGACATGACGGGGCCGCGGCGCGGCCCCGGCAATTCAGAAGGTATACGAAACGCCGGCCTGCACCGTGCGCGGTGCGCCGGGGTATACGTAGCTGTTGAACGCCCCCTCGTCATACCCCTTGTTGAACACGTTTTTCACGTCCAGGTTCAACCGCACGTGTTCGTTGACCTTGTAGAAGCTCAACAGGTCGACCACGCTGTAGCGTTCCATCGTGTAGGTGGCTGCCGATGTCTGCCCGGCACGGTCGTCTACATACTTAACGCCTACGCCCAGGCCAAGGCCTTTGACCAGGCCATCCTGGAACTCGTAAGTGTTCAGCAGGCTAAAGGTGCTGCGCGGGATATTGGCCAGGCGCGTTCCCTTGGGCAGGGTGGTGTCCTTGGTGACTTCGGCGTCCACGTAGGCATAGCCACCGATCATGCGCCATTCGGGGGTGAGGTTGCCGGCGACGTTGATGTCCAGGCCACGGCTGCGCACCTCGCCGGCCGCGATCTTGTAAGTACCAGTAAGGTCGCTTGGGTCGTTGGTCAATACGTTTTCCTTGACGATGTGGTAGATCGCCGCGTCGACACTCAACTGGCGGTCGAGTGACTCCCATTTCACACCAAACTCGTAGGACTTGCCTTTCTCTGGATCAAAACCTCCGCTACCGCCACCGGCAGGCGCGCCAGTATTGGGCTTGAACGAACGTGCGGTATTGGCGTACACCGCCAAGGTATCGGTCAGGTCATAGATCAGCCCAAAGCGCGGGGTGACGCCGTTTTCGCCTTTGCTGAAGTCCCGATTGGCAGGTCGCTTATCGTCGTAATCGTGCTCGAAGCGCTCGAAGCGTACACCAGCCAACGCCTTCAGACGCTCGGTCAGCGCCACCTGATCCTGGATGAAGAAGGCCCAGGTTTGCAGGTTCTCACTGTCCCAGGTCGCAGGGAGAGCAGCCAGCGCGGGTCTCGGTTGGCCGAGTACCGGGTCGTAGATGTCGATCGGGTAGGACGCGCTGGAACGTCGGATGATGGAGCTGTAGTGATAGTTTTCGTACTCGATGCCTGTCAGCAGGGTGTGGCTGAGCGTGCCGGTATCGAAATGCCCAGTCAGGTTCAATTGCCAGTCACGGTCGGTCCATTCCAGCTTGCGGTAGTTGAAGTTTCGCTGCAGGGTGCGGCCGTCTGGCAGTAAATTGGTCCCCTCGACTGCATTACCCTTGAGCGAGCCATCGAGGTACTGGAATCCACCGCCCAGCGACCAGTTGTCATTGAGCAGGTGCTCGAAACGCACCTGGGCCATGTTGTTGTCATTGTGCAGCAGGTTGTCGCTGCCTTTTTCCCAGATATAGGTATCGCGCGAGGCGCTGCCGGTCTGGGTGGGGTAGCGGGTCAGGCCGCGATCGAGGGGGTGGTTGTTGCGCATGAAATCGCCTTCGAAGGTGATCTTCGTGGCGTCATTGACCTGCCAGCTGATGACCGGAGCGACATCGTAGCGCTCGCTTTCGACATCGTCGCGGAAGCTGTCGCCGCCTTCGCCCAGTACGTTCAGGCGGTAGGCCAGCGAGCCGTCCTGGCTCAGCGGCCCGGTGGCATCAAGGGTGGCACGGTGCATGCCCTGGTCGTCGAACTGGCTGCCAAGGGTGACCTTGGACTCGGGCAACGGCTGCTTGCTGACCACGTTGAACGTACCGCCGGGGTCGCCACGGCCGTACAGGCTGCTGGCCGGGCCACGGATGACCTCCAGGCGCTCGACGGTGTTGGCATCCGGAGCATTGGGGTAACCGCGGTTGATCGGAAAGCCGTTGCGATAGAACTCCCCGGTCGTGAAGCCACGCACGGTGAACGTTGTCAGGCCCTGGCCGCCGAAGTTGTTGGCGCGGCCGACACCCCCGGCGTAGTCCAGGCCGTCCTGCAGGCGCGTGGCGCCCGTGTCTACCAGCACATCCTTGGGCACCACGCTGACCGATTGCGGGGTTTCGTGCAGCGCCGTGTCGGTGCGGGTGGCACTGGCCGAGCGGGTGGCCTTGTAGCCTTCGACCGGGCCGTCGGCGCGTTCACCGTCGGCAGTACTGGTAATGCTCAGGGCCTGGAGTTCGATCGGGTTAGGGTCGCTGAGCGGTTCAGGCTCGGCAAAGGCCAGCGGGGAGACAGCATGAAGCACACAAAGCGAGACGAACGTGCGGCGCATCGACAGTACGGTCCTTGAATAGGGCGCTGAGGGGCTGGGTCGGGAAACGCCGCGAACATACTACGAATCATTATCAAATGCATTAATTTGAGTGGCACTGGTGTACCAGATACCAGCGAAGATAAAGCGTCAGTGACAACCGTGCCTGCAGGGCACTGCGAAGGGGCCGACAGGTTAGAAGCTGCTCTGTGGGTGCAAGTGCCTCTTCGCAGTACAAGGTTATTCCTGCCTGCCCCCTGGGCAGGCTGCTGAAGCTCAGCGAACAGCCTTGATCGCCAGCACATTGCACAGCGGGTGTTCCAGCACATGCGCCGTTGTCCCGCCCAGGAATGTCTGCATGGCGTCATGCCGGTGGCTGCCCATGACGATCACGTCCACCCGGTTGTGGCCGACGAACTGGGCAATGGCCCTGATCGCGGCCCCTTCGAGGAAGTGCCGGCGCTCCAGCGGGATCTGGTGATGGTCGCCCAGGCGGTTGAACGCCGCCCGCTGCGCGGTTCGCACACTGCTGTCGAAGCCGGGCATGGTGACCGTACCGGCGCCGAAGTCGGCGATGTGGGTCTTGGCCGCGTCGCACACATGCAGCAGGTGCAGTTCGGCGTTGCACTGCAGGGCCAGGTCGTGGGCGCACTGGATGACCTGCTCGTCCAGGTGTTCGCCAGCGCCGTGGCTGTTCAGGTCCACCGCGGCGGCGATCTGCCGTGGCAGGGGCAGGCGAATGTCGCTGACCAGGTGCACGGCGACCGGGCTGTCCTTGAGCAACTGCCAGTCCAGCGGCGTGACCAGCAGGCGTTTGAGTACGGGCTCGTGCTGTACGTCCTTGACCAACAGATCGCAGCCCAGCCGTTCGACCCGTTCCAGTACGCTGCCCAGCGGGTCGCGGGTCAACAACAGCTCGGTGGACACGTCCACGCCGGCATCGCTCAGCTGTTCGGCCTCATCCGCCAGCCATTGGCGGTTGTCGCTGAGCAGCCGCTCACGCTCACGACCATCGCTCATCAAGCCAAAGGTGTCGACGTCGTCGACGAACACATTGATATCCAGCAGGGCACCGCTGGACTCTGCCAACGCCGCCGCGCGTTGCAGCGCAGGCGTATGACGCATTTGCGGGCCGAGCATGACGAACAGACGTTTGAACTGGCTCATCGCACACCTCCACGTGTGGCAGCCCCCCGGTAACCTGATCATGTTCAGTCTAGACTGCCGCAGCGTACACCGGGGCGATGTGTCGGGTATGATGCGTGCCCCATCATTGTCACGAGGCCCGTCCCATGTCCCTGAGTGCTGAACAGATCGTTGAGTATCGCGCCTTTGCCGAGCAATTGGCCGATGCTGCCGCTGCAGCGATCGCGCCGTACTTCCGCGCCAGCCTGGATGTCGAGGACAAGGGCGGGCGTCTGTACGACCCGGTGACCGTGGCCGACAAGGCCGCTGAAGACGCCATGCGTGAGTTGATCCAGGCACGTTACCCCGAGCACGGCATTCTTGGCGAAGAGGCCGGCGTTGCAGTGGGCAGCAGCCCGTTGACGTGGGTGCTGGACCCGATCGATGGCACCCGCGCCTTCATTACTGGCTTGCCGCTGTGGGGCACCTTGATTGCCCTGAATGACGGCACCCGCCCGGTGCTGGGGGTGATGAACCAGCCGTTCACCGGCGAACGTTTCGTGGGTACCCCGGCAGGCGCCTGGCGCAGTGGCACGCCCCTGAAGACGCGTGCCTGCGTTGACCTGTCTGCCGCCACGCTGATGTGCACCACGCCGGACATGTTCGACACCGCCGAGCGCAAGGCGGCATTCGAAGCGGTCGCCGGCAAGGCGCGGTTGATGCGTTATGGCGGTGACTGCTATGCCTACTGCATGCTGGCCTCGGGCTTTGTCGACGTGATTGTCGAAGCGAGCCTTCAGCCGTATGACGTACAGGCGCTGATGCCGATCATCGAAGGGGCGGGTGGCGTGATCACGGCGTGGGATGGCAGTTCGGCGCAGGATGGCGGGTGCGTGGTGGCCTGTGGGGACCCTGCGCTGCATGCGCAGGTGCTGGAGATGCTGCGCCACGCCATGTGATCCGGGCTCGTCGGCCCTGGCCTCTTCGCGGGCGAGTCCCTTCTTGGGGGGGCGGGTTCACCCGCGAAGAGGCCGCCACAGGTTTGCATTCTCTCCAGCCACCGCACTTTTTCCCATTTTCGGGCTCTATGCTTGGCCAGGCCGCGCTGACTCCCAGCGCAGCCGCCGAATATCGACCCGGTGCCGATGGTTGCAAGCTACCCGAATTTCCTCCCCCGCCTGCTTCTGACAAGTGCCCTCGCATGCCTGTGCGCCTGTACGCAGCAGCAGGGCCGTGACATGGTCAACCAGCTCGGCAACGGCAAACCCAGCGAGCTGTTCCAGACCAGCGTCGACCGCCTGGCCACGCTGTCGATGCGCGACAACCTGCAAAGCCTGTACCTGCTGATGAACAAGCTGTACCTGCGCAACCCCAGCCAGTGGAAGATGTCTGGTTACCTTGACGCCGCCACTGCCGAGCGACAGATCCGCATTGCCATCGAACAGCGCCGGCCGCTGCCGCAACTGGGCAACCGCCGTGACCTGGCGGCATTGAGCTACGCCCTGAGCCCGGAGTTTCGTGGGGACCGGGTCGGCGCCTTCATCTACGCCATTGGCAGCATGCTGATCACCGCACATGGCGGGCGTACCGAGTTCTACATGACCGATACCATCGACCCCCTGTTCGTCAACAACGCCGCACGCAATATCGAGAAGGCAACATGGATGCTCAGCCAGCGGCAAGATGCCAATGGGGTGTTGCTGCTGTTCTCGAACGAGATCTCGGAGGAGGGCAGCAACCTGAGTTTTGCCGTTGAGTTCGGCAAGATCGTCGCGCGGCTGGACTTGCTGGCCGAGTTGCTGGATGAGCGCTATCGGCGCATAGGCTTGAATTACGCGCAAAGCCTGTTGCTGATGAACTTCCTGCCGGTGCAGTGAATGACGGTCGTTGCAGGAGCGTTTGGTCCGCCGCCATGTGCAGGCCATGCGAGCACCGGAAGATAGCGTTCGATAAACGAACACTCATGGCGGCGCAACTGTCCGCTATCCGCCCAGCCAATCCCATCGTTGCATTGCCCAACCCCCGCCTTTTTGCTGTAGTGTCCCCTATCCGCCGGCTGTCGCCTGCCCCTGCGACGCGCTGCCAGCCCGATAGAATGACCGTGATGACCGCAACCACAGCCCACAAGGCGGTAGGGCGCGGCGACCAGAACAATAACGATACCGAGTGCCTTGCCTATGGAAAGCCGCCTGCTGAGCGAGCGCAGTAGCGTGTTTCACCACGCCGACCCTTACGCTGTGTCCGATTATGTGAACCAGCATGTAGGCCAGCATTGCATCGGTCTGTCCCGCACCACCCACCCCCAGGCCAGCCTCAGCCATCGCAAGTTCGCCGAGCTCGACCTGTGCCGTATCAGCTATGGCGGCAGTGTTCGCGTGACGTCGCCCGCGCTGGAAACCATCTACCACCTGCAAGTCTTGCTCAATGGCAACTGCCTGTGGCGCGGGCACAAGCGCGAGCAGCACCTGGTGCCGGGCGAATTGCTGCTGATCAACCCGGACGACCCGGTTGACCTGACTTACTCGGAAGACTGCGAGAAGTTCATCCTCAAGGTGCCAACCCGGCTGCTGGACTCGATTTGCGATGAACAGCGCTGGCAGCGGCCTGATGGGGGCGTGCGGTTCTTGCGCAATCATTACCGGCTGGATGAGCTGGATGGCTTCGTGAACCTGCTGGCCATGGTTTGTCATGAGGCGGAAGTGAGCGATTCGCTGCCCAGGGTGCAGGGCCATTACAGTCAGATTGTCGCCAGCAAGCTGCTGACCCTGATGAGCACCAATATCCGCCGCGAGAGCCTCAGCTCACCGGGTGCAAGCCTGGAGCGGATCATCGACTACATCGATCGCAACCTTAAGTTCGAGCTGACAGCGGAGGCACTGGCGGAGCAGGCGTGCATGAGCCTGCGCTCGTTGTATGCGCTGTTCGACCGGCACCTGCAGACCACACCCAAGCAGTACGTACGACAACGCAAGCTGGAACAGGTGCGTGCCTGCCTGGGCGATGCCAGTTGCTCGGTACGTAGCGTGACCGAACTGGCCATGGATTATGGTTTTCTGCACCTCGGGCGTTTTTCCGAGGTGTATCGACAGCAGTTTGGCGAATTGCCGTCCGAAACCTTGCGCAACCGGCGTTAAACCGTACCGGTCTCTCGCGGGTACGCCCGCGAAGAGACGCTTGAACCTGTCACCTCCACCTGCACAAAATGGATAGCACCCCGCACAAACCGGATATTGCGACCCAATCCCAGCCTCTAACCTGACCAGGTCTAAACAATAACAAGGGAGACCCTGGCCATGTCCCTGGGATTCGACTACCTCAATGCCATGCTCGAGGACGACCGTGAAAAGGGCATCTACCGCTGCAAGCGGGAGATGTTCACCGACCCACGGTTGTTCGACCTGGAAATGAAACACATCTTCGAGGGCAACTGGATCTACCTGGCCCACGAAAGCCAGATCCCCGAGAAGAATGACTTCCTCACCCTGACCATGGGGCGCCAGCCGATTTTTATCGCGCGCAACAAGGACGGTGAGCTCAATGCCTTCCTCAACGCCTGCAGCCACCGCGGTGCCATGCTGTGCCGGCACAAGCGCGGCAACCGTTCCAGCTATACCTGCCCGTTCCACGGCTGGACGTTCAACAACAGCGGCAAACTGCTGAAGGTGAAAGACCCCAGCAACGCCGGCTACCCCGACAGCTTCAACTGCGACGGCTCCCACGACCTGACCAAGGTGGCACGCTTCGAGTCGTACCGGGGCTTTTTGTTCGGCAGCCTGAACGCCGACGTGAAACCGCTGGTCGAGCACTTGGGCGAGTCAGCGAAGATCATCGACATGATCGTCGATCAGTCGCCTGAAGGCCTGGAAGTGCTGCGCGGTGCCAGCTCGTACATCTACGAAGGCAACTGGAAGCTCACCGCCGAAAACGGCGCTGACGGCTACCACGTAAGCTCTGTGCACTGGAACTACGCCGCCACCCAGAACCAGCGCAAGCAGCGCGAGGCGGGTGACGAGATCAAGACCATGAGTGCTGGCGCCTGGGCCAAGCAGGGCGGCGGTTTCTATTCCTTCGACCACGGCCACCTGCTGCTGTGGACCCGTTGGGCCAACCCGGAAGACCGCCCGGCCTATGAGCGCCGCGACCAACTGGCCGCCGATTTCGGCCAGGCGCGCGCCGACTGGATGATCGAAAACTCGCGCAACCTGTGCCTGTACCCCAACGTGTACCTGATGGACCAGTTCAGCTCGCAGATCCGCGTCGCACGGCCGATTTCGGTGAACAAGACCGAAATCACCATCTACTGCATCGCGCCGAAAGGCGAGAGCGCCGATGCCCGTGCCAAGCGTATTCGCCAGTACGAAGACTTCTTCAACGTCAGCGGCATGGCCACCCCGGACGACCTGGAAGAATTCCGCTCGTGCCAGACCGGCTATGGCGGCGGCACCGGCTGGAACGACATGTCCCGCGGCGCCAAACACTGGGTCGAAGGCGCCGATGAGGCAGCCAAGGAAATTGAACTCGAACCCCTGCTGTCGGGCGTGCGCACCGAGGACGAAGGCCTGTTCGTGCTGCAGCACAAATACTGGCAGGACACCATGATCCAGGCCCTCAAGGACGAACAGCAGCTGATCCCCGTGGAGGCCGTGCAATGAGCCTGTATGACACCGTGCGCGACTTCCTGTACCGCGAAGCACGCTACCTGGACGATGCCCAGTGGGACCAGTGGCTGGAACTGTACGCCAGCGATGCCAGCTTCTGGATGCCGAGCTGGGACGATGACGACACCCTCACCGAAGACCCACAAAGCGAAATCTCGCTGATTTGGTACGGCAACCGTGGCGGCCTGGAAGACCGCGTGTTCCGCATCAAGACCGAGCGCTCCAGTGCGACCGTGCCCGACACCCGCACCTCGCACAACATCAGCAACATCGAGATCGTCGAGCAGGGCGAGGGCAGCTGCCAGGTGCGCTTCAACTGGCACACTCTGAGCTTCCGTTACAAGACCACCGACAGTTACTTCGGCACCAGCTTTTACACCCTCGACTTGCGCGGCGAGCAGCCGCTGATCAAGGCCAAGAAGGTGGTGCTGAAGAACGACTACGTCCGCCAGGTCATCGACATCTACCACATCTGATACAGGGTTTTGCGAGCATTGCCCGGTGCGTCTTGTGACGCGCCGTGGCCCGGCTCGCCCGCGAGGTGCAACATGAGCTACCAGATCGCACTGAATTTCGAAGACGGGGTTACCCGTTTCATTGAAGCCACCGGTCAGGAAACCGTGGCCGACGCCGCTTACCGCCAAGGCATAAACATTCCGCTGGACTGCCGTGACGGCGCTTGCGGGACCTGCAAGTGCAAGGCTGAGTCCGGTCGTTATGACCTTGGCGACAACTTCATCGAAGACGCCTTGAGCGAAGACGAAATCGCCGAAGGCTACGTGCTGACGTGCCAGATGCGCGCCGAAAGCGACTGCGTCATCCGCATCCCGGCTTCGTCGCAGCTGTGCAAGACCGAGCAGGCCAGTTTCGAGGCCGCCATCAGCGATGTCCGCCAGCTGTCGGTCAGCACCATTGCCCTGTCGATCAAGGGTGAGGCCCTGAGCCGTCTGGCCTTCCTGCCGGGGCAGTATGTCAACCTCAAGGTGCCGGGCAGCGAGCAGAGCCGGGCCTACTCGTTCAGCTCGCTGCAGAAGGACGGCGAAGTCAGCTTCCTGATCCGCAACGTACCAGGTGGGCTGATGAGCAGCTTCCTGACCAACCTTGCCAAGGCTGGCGACAGCCTGAGCCTGGCCGGGCCGTTGGGCAGCTTCTACCTGCGGCCGATCCAGCGCCCGCTGTTGCTGCTGGCGGGTGGTACCGGGCTGGCACCCTTCACCGCGATGCTGGAGAAGATCGCCGAGCAGGGCAGTGAGCACCCGTTGCACCTGATCTACGGCGTGACCAACGACTTCGACCTGGTCGAGCTCGACCGCCTGCAAGCGCTGGCGGCACGTATCCCCAACTTCACCTACAGCGCCTGCGTCGCCAACCCGGACAGCCAGTACCCGCAGAAGGGCTATGTCACCCAGCACATCGAGCCACGCCACCTCAATGACGGCGATGTGGATGTGTACCTGTGCGGCCCGCCACCCATGGTGGAAGCGGTCAGCCAGTACGTGCGCGAACAGGGCATTACCCCAGCCAACTTCTACTACGAGAAGTTTGCGGCTGCGGCCTGATTCCTTTCATTTCGAACATGACACCGCCCCTGTAGGAGCGGGTTCACCCGCGAAGAGGCCTGCAGGTACAGCAGCGTTGTCTTGTCGGACGCATTCGCGGGTAAACCCGCGCCTGCAGGGCGCGCGGGAAGGCGGAGATTTGCATATGAACAACAGATTCCAAGGCAAGGTCGCCCTGGTCACCGGTGCCGCCCAAGGCATCGGCCGGGGTGTGTGCTGGCGGCTCAAGGCCGAAGGTGCGCAAGTGGTGGCCGTAGACCGTTCCGAACTGGTCCACGAGCTGGCCGGCGAAGGCATGCTCACCCTCACCGCCGACCTGGAGCAACACACCGATTGCGCCCGGGTCATGGCCAGTGCGGTGGAAACCTTCGGCCGCCTCGACATCTTGGTCAACAACGTCGGCGGCACCATCTGGGCAAAGCCTTTCGAGCACTACGATGTCGAGCAGATCGAGGCCGAAGTGCGCCGTTCGCTATTCCCGACACTGTGGTGCTGCCATGCCGCGCTGCCCTACATGCTTGAACGTGGCAACGGCGTCATCGTCAACGTTTCTTCCATCGCCACCCGTGGCGTCAACCGTGTGCCCTATGGCGCGGCCAAAGGCGGCGTCAATGCGCTCACCGCCTGCCTGGCCTTCGAAACGGCTGGCCGTGGGATCCGCGTCAACGCCACTGCGCCGGGTGGCACCGAAGCGCCGCCCCGGCGGGTACCGCGCAACAGTGCAGCGCAAACCGAGCAGGAAAAGCACTGGTACCAGCAGATCGTCGACCAGACCCTCGACAGCAGCCTGATGCACCGCTACGGCAGTATCGACGAGCAGGTGGGGGCCATTCTGTTCCTCGCGTCCGACGAAGCCTCGTACATCACCGGCGTGACCCTGCCGGTTGGGGGCGGCGACCTCGGCTGAACTGCAACCTCAAGGCAAAAGTTTTCTTCCAAAACAAAAACAAGAGCGACAGATGCCATGCGAACCCTTGATGTACACCCGATCATCGACAATGCGCGCTTTTCCCCGTTTCACTGGATGGTCATGGCCTGGTGCGGCCTGCTGCTGATTTTCGACGGCTATGACCTGTTCATCTACGGTGTGGTACTGCCGGTCATCATGAAAGAGTGGGGCCTGACCCCGTTGCAGGCTGGTGCACTGGGCAGCTATGCGCTGTTCGGCATGATGTTCGGCGCCCTGGCCTTCGGCAGCCTGGCCGACCGCATCGGGCGCAAGAAGGGCATTGCCATCTGTTTCGCCTTGTTCTCGGGGGCGACCATCCTCAACGGCTTTGCCAGCAGCCCGAGCGAGTTTGGCATCTACCGCTTCATCGCCGGCCTGGGCTGTGGTGGCCTGATGCCCAACGCCGTGGCACTGATGAACGAATACGCGCCCAAGCGCCTGCGCAGCACGCTGGTGGCGATCATGTTCAGTGGCTATTCGCTGGGCGGCATGCTGTCGGCAGGTGTCGGCATTTTCATGCTGCCGCGTTTTGGCTGGGAGTCGATGTTCTTCGCCGCAGCGGTGCCTCTGCTGCTGTTACCGGTGATTCTTTACTACCTGCCTGAATCCATCGGTTTCCTGGTGCGCCAAGGCCGTATCGAGGAAGCACGCTCACTGCTCAAACGGCTGGACCCGGACTGCGATGTCCAGGCCGATGATGTGCTTCAGGCGGCCGACCGCAAAGGCAGCGGCGCTTCGGTGCTGGAACTGTTCCGCAATGGCCTGGCGATTCGCACCCTGGCGCTGTGGGTTGCGTTCTTCTGCTGCCTGCTGATGGTCTACGCCCTGAGTTCCTGGCTGCCAAAGCTGATGGCCAACGCCGGCTACAGCCTGGGCTCAAGCCTGTCATTCCTGCTGGCCCTGAACTTTGGCGGCATGGCCGGGGCAATCCTCGGCGGCTGGCTGGGCGACCGCTACAACCTGGTCAAGGTGAAGGTGGCGTTCTTCATTGCCGCCGCACTGTCGATCAGCCTGCTGGGGGTGAACAGCCCGATGCCGGTGCTGTACCTGCTGATCTTCATTGCCGGCGCCACCACCATTGGTACGCAGATTCTGCTGTATGCCGGCGCGGCGCAGATGTACGGCCTGTCGGTGCGCTCTACCGGCCTGGGCTGGGCCTCGGGCATCGGCCGTAATGGCGCCATCGTCGGCCCGCTGCTGGGCGGTGCGCTGATGGGCATCAACCTGCCACTTCAACTCAATTTCATCGCCTTCGCCATTCCTGGCGCCATCGCCGCGCTGGCCATGGCCGTGCACCTGGCCAGTGGTCGGCGCCACGCCCAGGCCCTGGCGGCGCAGGCCTGAACCGAACAGAACAAGACGAGGTAACCCCCCATGACCGTGAACATTTCCCATACTGCCGAGGTACAGCAGTTCTTCGAGGAGGCCGCAGGCTTTGGTAATGCGGCCGGCAACCCACGCCTCAAACGCATCGTGCAGCGCCTGCTGCAGGATACCGCGCGGCTGATCGAAGACCTGGACATCAGCGAAGACGAGTTCTGGCACGCCGTCGACTACCTCAACCGCCTGGGCGGTCGTGGCGAGGCCGGGCTGCTGGTGGCGGGGCTGGGCATCGAACACTTCCTCGACCTGCTGCAGGATGCCAAGGACCAGGAGGCAGGGCGCGTTGGCGGTACCCCACGCACCATCGAAGGCCCGTTGTACGTGGCTGGCGCACCGATTGCCCAAGGTGAAGTGCGCATGGACGACGGCAGCGAGGAGGGCGTGGCCACGGTGATGTTCCTGGAAGGCCAGGTGCTGGACCCGCACGGACACCCGCTGCCGGGTGCCACGGTCGACCTGTGGCATGCCAATACCCGTGGTACCTATTCGTTCTTCGACCCAAGCCAGTCGGCGTACAACCTGCGTCGGCGCATCGTTACCGATGCTCAAGGGCGTTACCGCGCGCGCTCCATCGTGCCATCGGGCTATGGCTGCGACCCGCAGGGGCCAACCCAGGAATGCCTGGACCTGCTGGGCCGTCATGGCCAGCGCCCGGCGCATGTGCACTTCTTCATCTCGGCGCCCGGGTACCGGCACCTGACCACGCAGATAAACCTGTCGGGGGACAAGTACCTGTGGGATGACTTTGCCTATGCCACACGGGACGGGCTGGTCGGGGAGGTGGTGTTCGTCGAAGGGCCGGAGGGTCGGCATGCCGAGCTGAAGTTCGACTTCCAGTTGCAGCAGGCCCAGGGCGGTGCCGATGAGCAACGCAGCGGGCGGCCGCGGGCTTTGCAGGAGGCCTGATCCACCGAGTGGGCTGTTTCGCGGGCATGCCCGCTCCCACAGGTGAAGCCTGTGCAGCCGTTGTGGGAGCGGGCAAGCCCGCGAAGCAGCCAACACCCAAACAAGAGCCCGCCACAAAGGCCGGCCGCTGGCTTGCGAGAAGCTTCATGAAAACGCTGATCAAGGACTGCTCTGTGTCGGCCATCGTCGCCGGCAGCATTGCCACGACGATCTCTTACGCCGGCCCGTTGGTGATCATTTTCCACGCCGCCGAAGCGGCCGGCCTGTCGCACCAGCAGTTGTCATCCTGGGTCTGGGCCGTGTCCATGGGCAGTGCGGTGCTCGGTGCGCTGCTCAGCCTGCGCTACCGCGTGCCGGTAGTGATCGCCTGGTCGATCCCGGGGTCGGCGCTGTTGGTCACCGCCTTGCCGCAACTGGGCCTGGCGCAGGCCGTGGGCGCCTACCTGGTGGCCAACCTGGTCCTGCTGCTGATCGGCATCAGCGGGGCCTTCGACCGCATCATCGCGCGCCTGCCGGGTTCTATCGCTGCCGGTATGCAGGCCGGGATCCTGTTCAGTTTTGGCATCGAGGTGTTCCGCGCCTTGCCGGTGCAACCGCTGCTGGTACTGGCGATGTTCGTCACCTACGTGCTGATGCGTCGGGTGCAGCCGCGCTATGCCGTGGCTGCGGTGCTGGGCGTGGGCATGCTGGTGACCGTGGCCAGCGGTACGTTGCGCAGCGAAGTACTGGTGCTGGAACTGGCCTCACCCCAGTGGATCACCCCCCAGTTCAGCCTGGCGGCGGTATTCAGCCTGGCGCTGCCGATGGTGCTGGTGGCGCTGACCGGGCAATTCATGCCGGGTATGGCGGTACTGCGCAACGCTGGCTACGCCACGCCGGCCAGCCCGCTGATCAGCGCCAGTGCCCTGGCTGGGGCGCTACTGGCGCCGTTCGGTTGCCACGGGCTGAACCTGGCGGCGGTTACCGCCAGTCTGTGCACCGGCCATGAAGCCCATGAAAACCCGCAACGGCGCTATGTAGCGGCGGTGGCTGGCAGCGTGTTGTACCTGCTATTGGGCATTGCCGGGGCCACCTTGATGTCGCTGTTCGCCGCCTTTCCCGCCGTCCTGATCGCGGCCCTGGCCGGTTTGGCCCTGTATGGCGCCATCAGCGAAGCCCTGGTCCGCAGCCTGGCAGAACCGGCCGAGCGCGACGCCGGGCTATTCACCTTCCTGGTCACCGCTTCGGGGGTGGCTTTCCTGGGCCTGTCGGCGGCGTTCTGGGGGCTGCTGTTCGGCCTGCTGGCGCACGCGCTGCTGAGGCTGCGCCAACCACGTGCCCGGGAGGTGCTGCGCCGTACCCTATGAACTGCCGTGTTTCCAACGCTTTACCCATAAAAACAAGATCAAGAGAGCTTCGGAATGAACCACACCCCTTGCGTTGCCCTGGGCCTGACACTGCTCAGCCAGCCACTGCTGGCTGCCGAAGGCGGCTTCTTCGAGGACTCGAAGGCCACCCTGAGTGCCCGTAACTACTATTTCAGCCGCGATTTTTCCGACATTGTCGGGGCCAACAAACAGTCCAAGGCCGAGGAGTGGGCCCAGGGCTTCATCCTCGACTTCAAAAGTGGCTACACCCCGGGCCCGGTCGGCTTTGGCGTGGACGCCCTGGGCTTGCTGGGGATCAAGCTGGACAGCAGTCCAGACCGCACCAACACCGGCCTGTTGCCGGTGCATGGCGACGGCCGTGCTGCCGATGAGTACAGCCGCCTGGCGCCGACCTTCAAGGCGCGGATATCAAAAACCGAACTGCGTGCAGGTGAACTGCAACCGAACCTGCCGGTACTGACCTTCAGTGATATTCGCCTGTTGCCACCCACCTATCAGGGCCTGAGTTTGAGTTCGTCCGAAATCGACGGGCTGACTATGCAGGCCGGGCACTTGAAAAGCACCCACCTGCGCAACGAAGGTGGCGACGGCAAGATGAACGCGATGCTTGGCCATGTGCCGATGCGACAGGCCGAAAGCGACGCGTTCAACTATGTGGGTGGGGACTATGCGTTCAATGCCAACCAGAGCAGCGTCAGCCTTTGGTACGGTCAGCTGGAGGACATCTACCAACAAGGTTTCGTTGGCCTGAAGCACAGCAAACCCGTCGGGGACTGGGTACTCAGCGCCAACCTGGGTTATTTCACCGCGCGTGAGCAAGGCGATGCGCTGCTGGGCAACATCGACAACCAGGCGTTCTTCTCGCTGTTCACTGCCCGGCATGGCGGGCACAGCTTCCACGCCGGCTACCAGGGCATTTATGGCGATAGCCCGTTCCCACGGGTATTCGCCAACATCTCGCCGCTGGGCAACGAGGTGCCGACCTATGAGTTTGCCTACACCGATGAACGCTCGTATCAGGTGCGCTACGACTACAACTTCGCCGCCATGGGCGTGCCGGGCCTGACAGCGACCGTGCGCTACATAACCGGTAACAATGTCGACACCGGGCTGGGTTACGAGGGGCGTGATCGCGAGCGTGATCTGGATATCGGCTATGCGGTGCAGAGCGGGGCACTGAAAGGGTTGGGGATTCGGGTGAGGAACGCCATGGCGCGCTCCAACTACCGCAGTGATATCGACGAGAACCGCCTGACGCTGGTGTACACCTGGCAGTTGTTCTGAGCCTTCCAGGAGAATTGCGCATCAGGGGTGTATGAGGGTAGCGTGCGGAAACGACTCTTTCAGGAATCCCCACCTTGGACTCCATCACCCAAGCCGTACTTGGCGCGGCGCTGCAAGGGACCGTGCTCGGGCGCATCCAGGGCCGACGCTCGTTGCTGTATGGTGCAGCACTGGGCACGCTGCCGGACCTGGATGTGATCATTCGCTATGCCGACCCGGTGTCGCAGATGACTTATCATCGCGGCTTCTCCCACTCGTTGTTCGTGCTCACCGGCCTGGCCTTGCTGTTGGCCTGGCTGGTCAACAGGCGCTGGCCCGGCAAGGGGTATACCTTGCCCAGGCTTTTTTTGGCGTTCTGGCTGGTATTGGTAACCCATCCGGTGCTCGACGCCTTTACGGTTTACGGCACGCAGTTGTTCTGGCCTTTGCACACCACCCCGGAAAGCTGGGCGGCGGTGTTCATTATCGACCCGGTCTACACCGTGCCGCTGCTGGCTGCGGTGGTCTTCACCCTCATGAAGGGCGTGACCCGCAGGGCTACCCGCCTGCTGACCATGGCCCTGGTGTTCAGTACCTGCTACCTGGGTTTCGGCCTGGCGGGGCGCATGGCTGCCGAACAGCGCTTCCAGTCGGCACTGGACCAGCAAGGTATCGTCGTGAGCGAGGTGCGTGCCGTGCCGATGGCATTCAACAGCCTGGTCTGGCGGGTGTTGGCCAAGGCCCCGGATGGCGATTACTACGAGGGCATCAGCAGCGTGCTCGACCAGCAACCACCCGAAATGCAACGCTTGTCGCGCAACCTGGAACTGGCGCAAGCACTGAACAATGACCCGTTGCACCAGCGCTTGCGCTGGTTCACCGATGACTGGCTGCGTTATGACCAGATTGGCGACGCACTGGTGGTCACCGACCTGCGCATGGGGATCCCGGGGAATTACACCTTTCGCTTCAACATGGCTCAGCGCGATCATCAAGGGCAGTGGATGGTCGGTGTGCCTTCGCCGTGGCGAGGCAGCGGGCCTGGCTCGCTGTTCAACGCTCAAGAGCTGATGCTTATCTGGCGACGCATTGTCGACCAGCAGCCGCCGCTGCCGCTGGCGAACTGGACCGATCGCTACCTCGGGCAAACGGAAGCTGCAAGGCAGCCCCACTAGATCAGGAACCTTGCATTGCCTGAAATTGCACCCATCTATGGCGGTTCGATCAGCGTCAGGAAAACACCATGGAACCCAACCGCTTCGGCGACATCGCCGCTTTCGTCAGCGTCGCGAAGGCCGGCAGCTTCACCGCTGCGGCTACCAGCCTGGGCCTGACGCGTTCAGCGGTGGGCAAGAGCATCGCCCGCCTGGAAGCCCGCATGGCGGTGCGCCTGCTCAACCGCACTACGCGCAAGCTGAGCCTGACCGATGAAGGCCTGGTGGCGTTCGAGCGCTGGCGGCAGATTCTGGATGACCTGGACGAGGTCGAAAGCACCATGGCCCTGCGCCGGGGCAAGCCCACTGGCACCCTGCGCCTGACCGCACCGCTGTCGCTCGGGCAGCGCCATGTCCTGCCGGTCCTCGACCAGTACCTCAAGCAATGGCCCGAACTGCGGGCGGATATCCGCTTCACCGACCGTTTCGTTGATCTGGTCGAAGAGGGTGTGGACGTCGCCGTGCGCATCGGTGCACCTAAGGAAGATTCGCAATTGCTGACGCGCACCGTCGCCTGGCAGCAGTTCGTGACCTGTGCATCGCCTGCGTATCTGGAGAAGCGCGGTGTGCCGCAGATGCCCGGCGACCTCTATGGCCATGACAAGATCGCCTTCCTGGCGGGCGAGAAGGCCATGCCCTGGCGCTTTCACACAGAAGCGGGGCTGCACCTGTGCGAAGATCCCGGGCGGCTGAACATCGACAGTTCCGAGGCCATGCTTGACGGCGCCCGGGCCGGTTTCGGCCTGATTCACCTGCCGACCTATATCACCGGTGACGACCTGCGCGCTGGCAATCTGGTGGAGGTACTGCACGCCTACCGCCCCCCGGCAGACCCCATTCGCATCGTCTACCCAAGCAAGCGCCACCTGTCCCCTCGGGTACGCGGCTTCATCGACTTGTTGGTGGCCAGCTGGGAGCCGGGCGTGCCTTGGGAATACTGATTGGGGAATGCCAGGCCCCTATGCCGGGCCTGAAACCGGGTTTATCGCTGGCGGCGCAGCATGGAAACTGGCAGCCATTGATAATCCCTCTGGAGACCCCATGACTGCACTGTCCGTACTGGATCTGGTCATGATCGGCGAAGGCAAGACCTTCGCCGATGCGATCGAAGAATCCCGCCAGCTGGCGCGGTATGTCGAGCAACAGCACTACAGCCGCTACTGGATCGCCGAACACCATGACATGCCGGGCATTGGCTCGGCTGCCACTTCGCTGGTGATCAACGAAATCGCCAACGCCACCCGACACATTCGTGTGGGGGCTGGCGGCATCATGCTGCCCAACCATGCGCCGTTGGTGGTGGCCGAACAGTTTGGCACCCTCGATACATTGCACCCGGGCCGTATCGACCTGGGCCTGGGCCGTGCGCCAGGCACGTCCGGGCCGACCGTGCGTGCATTGCGCGGCGCCGTGCCAGAGCGAGATTTCAGCCAGGACATCGCCGAGCTGCGTGATTACCTGGCGGACAACGGCAAACGCCGGGTGCGCGGCGTACCGGGTGCGCACGATGTGCCGGTGTGGATCCTCGGTTCCAGCCTGTTCGGTGCTGACCTGGCGGCGAAGCTGGGCCTGCCTTATGCCTTCGCCTCGCACTTTGCCCCGCGTTACCTGCTGCAGGCCATTGCCCATTACCGCGCCAACTTCCAGCCGTCCGCGCAACTGGCCAAACCCTATGTGATGGTTGGCATGAACCTGTTCGCCGCTGCCAGCGATGCTGAGGCGCACTACCTGGCCAGCTCCCACCGCAAGTGGATGCTGGACCTGCATGTCGGGCGCTTTGGCTTGCTGCCCAAGCCGCAAGAGGGTTACATCGAACGCTTGCCGGACCACGAGCGCGCCGTGCTCGAGCAGGTGATGGCCTGCACCGTAGCCGGAGGGCCTGAACGGGTGAGGGAAGGGCTGCGCTCGCTGATCGAGCAGACCGGGGCGGACGAGCTGATGATCGACTGCCGCATCCATGACCCGCTGGCGCGGCAGCGGTCACATGCCTATGCCGCGCAGGCGCTGGCTGAACTGGGCTGACACGACAAAAAACGGGCGCCCGCAAGAGCGCCCGTTTTTGCATCAAGCCTGCTTCAGGAACGGATAATCCGTATACCCTTCAGGCCCATTGGCGTAATCGAACTTCGCCCGGTGCTCATTCAGCGGCGCTTGCAGCCGCAGACGCTCCACCAGGTCGGGGTTGGCAATGTAGGCGCGCCCGAACGCCACGGCATCGATCAAACCCCGCCCGATGAGGTCTTCGCCTTTCTCGGCGGTGTAGGCACCGGCCGCGATGATCACCCCGGGGTAGGCGGCGCGAATGGCCTGGCGGAACTCGTCACGCAGTGGCTTGCCACCGGCCCAGTCCGGCTCGGACAGGTGCAGGTAGGCGAGGTTTCGCTTGGCCAGTTCGCGGATCAGGTACAGGCCGGCGGCTTCCTGGTCTTCGCCATTGTCCACACCATTGAAACCACCCAGCGGGAACACGCGAATACCGACCCGGTCGGCGCTCCAGTTGGCAATGGCCGCATCCACCGCCTCCAGCACAATGCGCGCACGGTTTTCAACGCTGCCGCCGTAGCGGTCTTCGCGCTGGTTGGCACTGGGGGTGAGGAACTGGTGCAGCAGGTAACCGTGGGCGGCGTGCAACTCGATGAAGTCGAAGCCGGCTTCACAGGCATTGATCGCGGCCTGGCCAAAGTCGGCGACGATGCCAGCGATCTCCGCTTCGCTGAGCGCCCGGGGGGCGGAGGTTTCCACGCGCGTCAGGTTGCCTTGCGCGTCACGCAGGGTGGTGCGTGCGTCCGCCGGCAGCGCCGAAGGGGCCACGGGGGCCTCGCCGCCAGGTTGCAGCGAGGTATGCGACACCCGCCCGGTGTGCCACACCTGCACGGCGCTGTGGCCGCCATCGGCATGGATGCCTTGGTTGATGTGCTTCCAGGCAGCGATCTGTTCGGCGCTGTGAATGCCGGGCGAGCCAGAATAGCCCTTGGCCTGGAAGGAGATTTGCGTGGCTTCAGTGATGATCAGGCCAGCACTGGCGCGCTGACGGTAGTACTCGGCCATCAGCGCGGTGGGTACATCACCCGGCTCCAGGCTGCGCAGGCGGGTGAGGGGGGCCATGAATACGCGGTTGGGCAGGGTGAGTGGGCCGATTTGCAGCGGTTGCAAGAGTTTCATTGCAGCTCCAGAGGTGGAAAACCAATGGTGCGCACGATACCGAGGTGATTGGGGAAAGGGGGGACCGGGAGCCCGGCTCAGGGCTCCCCAATGCGTCAGCTGCGCGCCAGCCGCCCACTCACATAATGCGCCACGTCATTGAAGCCCGGCGTGGACGCATGCCCTGGCGTTACCAACGAATCGATGAACGCCTCATCCTCCGCGGTAATCTTCACCGCCAATGCGCCGCCATAGGTATCCCACTGCTCCTCGGTCCGCGGCCCGACAATCGCCGAACTGACCCATTGGTTATTCAACACCCAGGCAATGGCGAATTCGACAATACCCACCCCCTTGGCCTCTGCATACGTCTGAATCTGCCGGGCAATGGTCAGCGACTCCTGGCGCCACTCCACTTCCATGATGCGTTTGTCCTGCCGCCCTGCGCGGCTACCGGCGTCCGGCACGGCGCCCGGCGCATACTTGCCACTGAGCACGCCCCGGGCCAGCGGGCTGAAGGGTACGACGCCCAGACCATGGGCGGCGGCGGCAGTAAGCTGTTCGGGCTCGGCCTGGCGGTTGACGATGTTGTACAGCGGCTGGCTGACTACCGGCCTGGGCACGCCAAGGCGCTCGGCAACATGGCAGACCTCGGCAATGCGCCAGCCACGGAAATTGGACACCCCCCAGTAGCGGATCTTGCCCTGGCGCAACAAGTCGCCAATGGCCTGCACGGTCTCCTCCAGCGGTACCTTGTGGTCTTCGCGGTGCAGGTAGTAGATGTCCAGATAGTCCATGCCCATGCGGGTCAGTGTGGCATCCACGGCATTGAAGATGTGCTTGCGCGACAACCCGCTGCGGTTAGGCAGGCCGTCGGCCGGGCCGAAGCCGACCTTGCTGGCGACGACCCAGTCATGGCGATGGCGCGCCACGGCTTCACCGACGATTTCTTCCGAGCGCCCGGCGTTGTACACGTCGGCGGTGTCGATGAAGTTGATGCCTTGGTCCCAGGCCTTGTCGATGATGCGCAGGGCATCCTCGGTACGGGTCTGCTCGCCGAACATCATGCTGCCCAGGGTAAGGGCGGAAACCTGCAGGCCACTGTGGCCGAGGGGGCGGTAGATCATGCGCGTGGGTCCTTATGCAGTCGGCTGACCTGCCTGTTTTACACACAACCGGGAAGCATTGAAAGGCGCCCCTCAGCCAATGAGCGCCAAAGCCTCCTGCAGGCTCAAGGGGCGCTTCAGGCGTTGCGACAGCGTCGCCATGGCATCGGAGTAACCCTTGGCGATAACGGCCTCGACGCGTTCATCCACACACTGCAGGGCAACAAAATCGCCGTTTTCCGGGTCACCGACGAACTCGATCCGGTTCCAGTCTCTGGCATGGCCTAGCACTTCATAGGTACGGCCATGCTGGTAGGTCCAAAAGAACGGTACATCGGCATAACGGCGTTGTTCGCCAAGCATGTTGGCGGCGGCGATCACCCCGTGTTGCTGGGCCAGGCGCCAGTGCTCGATGCGCACCGGGCGCCCCGAGAGCGGGAACGTGGCGATGTCACCGGCGGCCCACAAACCGTCAGCTGCGCGCATTTCGGCGTCGACCCTCACCGATTTGTCTTCGCCAAGCGGCACCCCTTGAAGGAACGCGGTGGCGGGTTTTACCCCGGTGCCGAACAGCACCAAGGGGGTCTGCAGCCGTTCACCATTGGCCAGTTGCACCGCTTCGACCTTGTCCTGGCCTTCGATCCGCTCGACCTCGGTGGGGCCGTGGAAGGTGATGCCTTTTCGTTCATGCAGCGCGCGAATGCAGCGCCCGATACGCTCGCCCAATTGTCGGGCCAGAGGGACTTCGTGGCGCGAGACCACGTGCACCTGCACGCCATACTTGCGCAATGCCGAGGCTGCCTCCAGGCCGATGAAGCCGTCACCGACGATGACCACCGGTTGGCCAGGCTCGGCTGCGTCGAGCAACTGTGCAGCATCTTCCAGTGAGCGGAGGGTGAACACCCCGGGCAGGTCGGCGCCGGGAATGTCGGGGCGCAGTGCTTTACCGCCGGTTGCCAGCAGGCAGGCGTCGTAATCGATCTGCTGACCATCGGCGAGGGTGACCTGGCGCTTCTGGCTGTTCAGGGTGCGCACCTTGCCGTGCTTACGCTGCAGTTGGCCCTTGCGCAGGGCGTCGGCTTCGAGCAGCGCGGGGACCTCGTCGGGCGGCATCTGCCCGGCAATCACGAATTTGCTCAGTGCTGTGCGATCGTAGGCCGGCTGGCGCTCCTGGTCGATCCATACCAGCCTGCCCGCGAAGCCATGAGCCAGCAGCGTGGCGACGGCGGCGCTGCCGGCGGCCCCGGCGCCGACCACCACAAAACAGCGGGCATCGCTGTGCCTGGGCGGTTCGCTTGCCGGCAGGGGCTGGTCATCGACCCAGACTTCATCGCCCTTGATCCACGCCTTGTAGCGGCGCAG
Organism: Pseudomonas sp. NBRC 111139; assembly: GCF_001753955.1. Taxonomy (NCBI): domain Bacteria; kingdom Pseudomonadati; phylum Pseudomonadota; class Gammaproteobacteria; order Pseudomonadales; family Pseudomonadaceae; genus Pseudomonas; species Pseudomonas sp. NBRC 111139. The sequence goes on along the minus strand of NZ_BCBP01000016.1, from coordinate 115,435 downwards.
GTCGGCGAGTGCAGGCGGCTCACAGACCACGCCATCGTCAACGGCGAATGCAGCTTTGTGCCAAGGGCAGACCAGCAAACCACCGCAAACCACGCCTTCATCAAGGGGGGCGCCTGCGTGGGGGCAGTTGCCCTGGTAGGCGTGTACCTGATCGCCTTGGCGGATGAGGATGAGTTCTTCGTTGCCGGCCTGGACGCGCAGGGGGCGGTGCTCGTCGAGCTGGGCCAAGCGGGCCACGGCGTACTGGGTCATGGGGGCTTCTCCAAAGGGGCCTTTGGAACCATTTGACGCCTGGGGCGGGAAGGGGATGCGTTGAGCTGACGATCGGTGGCGGGTGTGGATTTGGTGTGGCTTGGGTGGGCATCATTGCAGGCTTGCCCGCGCCCACAGGCTTGAAACTTGTGGGCGTGGGCAAGCCTGCGAATGCCTCAACTCACCCGTGCAGTACTCAGCGAACCCGCTCGCGTTACACGCAAGGCCACCAGGCTACCCAATACGATCAACGCGGCGAGCGAATACAGTGCGGCATCGGTTGAGCCGGTCTGGTCCTTGATGAACCCGACCAGGTACGGGCTGAGAAACCCCGCCATCTGGCCTACCGAGTTGATGATCGCCAGACCTGCCACGGCGGCACTGGCACTGAGCAGCGCAGTCGGCATTGGCCAGAACATCGGCAAACCGGTGAGCGCGCCCATGGTGGCGATCGACAAGCCAAGAATGGCAATGCTCGGGTTGCCGGCGAAGTTCACCGCAATCAGCAGGCCGACGGCGCCCATCAGCATTGGCACCACCAGGTGCCAGCGGCGCTCGTTGCGCAGGTCGGCCGAGCGCCCGCAAAGGATCATGAACACACCTGCCAGCAGGTACGGGATGGCGCTGAGCCAGCCGATCAGCAGCGGGTTGTCGAAGCCCATGCTCTTGATGATCGAGGGTAGCCAGAAGTTGATCGCGTATACGCCGCTCTGAATGCAGAAGTAGACGAAGCCGAAGGTCCAGATCAGCGGGTTGGTCAACACGGCCAGCACGCTGTCGCTGGTGGGGCTCGGTTTGCTTGCAGCATCGGCCTGCAGGTCGGCAGCAATCAGTTGGCGTTCAGCCGGGCTCAGCCAGGCGGCTTTCTGGTAGCCGTCACTGAGCAGGAACACCGCCAGTACGCCCAACGCCACGGTCGGCAGGCCCTGGATCAGGAACATCCACTGCCAGCCGGCCAAGCCGTGCTGGCCGGCGGCAAAATGTTCGAGGATCCAGCCGGAGAACGGCCCGCCAAGCAGGCCCGATACCGGGATCGCCGACATGAAAAGGGCCATGATGCGGCCGCGTCGGGCCGCCGGGAACCAGCGCGAGAGGTACAGCACCACACCCGGGAAGAAGCCGGCTTCGGCAGCGCCGGTGAGCAGGCGCAGGGTGTAGAACTCGGTAGGGGTGGTGACGAACAGCAGGCAGGTGGACAGGCTGCCCCAGGCGATCATCATCAGCGCGATCCAGCGCCGTGGGCCGAAGCGATTGAGGGCCAGGTTGCTTGGCAGGCCACACAGTACATAGCCGATGAAGAAGATGCCGGCGCCAAGGCCGTACACCGTTTCGCTGAATTTAAGGGCGTCGAGCATCTGCAGCTTGGCAAAGCCGACGTTGACGCGGTCCAGGTAGTTGAACAGGTAGCAGATGAAAATGAACGGAATCAGCCGCAAGGTGATGCGCCGGTACAGCGCGTTGCGGGTGGTGTCCGTGCCTTGGTCAGGGGCGGGGCTGTGTGCCATGATCGGGTTCTCTGTTGTTATGGTTTTCGCCGCGTCGCCTGTTCCGGCGCTCGCCCTGACGAGTCTCGGGGACTGCGGCTAGCCTGTCTTTGTGCTTTTGCACAGCGCTTGGCCCAGGCTGCTGTGCCCGAGCCCAAAAGCCAAACACCTAAAGGACCACGCAATGTTCGAACTCGACCATGACCTGGCGCAGGATATCGTTGACCGGGCAATGGCCATCTTGCCTTGCAACGTCAATGTCATGGACAGCCAAGGATTGATCCTGGGCAGTGGTGAGCCGGAGCGCATCAACACCCGTCACGAGGGGGCGCAGCTGGTCTTGGCCAATGGCCGGATCGTCGAGCTGGATACCGACGCGGCCAAGTGCCTGAAGGGCGTGCAGCCCGGTGTGAACCTGCCATTGATGCTCGATGGGCGGCTGATGGGCGTGTTAGGCCTGACCGGCGATCCGCAGCAGGTGCGCACGTATGGCGAGCTGGTGCGCATGACCGCCGAAATGCTGCTGGCCCAACGCAATTTACAGGCTGACCAGCAATGGCGAAGGCAGCGCTGTGACGACCTGCTGGCGCTGTTGCTCGGCGGCAGCGGTAACGCCCCGCGCTTGCTGGACGAAGCCCGTCAGTTGGGCTTGAAACCTCAGCTGGCGCGGATACCGTGCCTGTTCGAGATTACGTCGGGGCCACCTGCCGAGGCGCTGGCCGCATGGTTGATGAGCCGTTATCCGGATAGCTGGTGCGTCAGCCCGGCCCGCCAGTCGTTGCTGTGGTGCCGCCCGGCAGGCGTGGCACTGGATGAACTGCGCCTGCTGGAACGCCTGCAACGCCACGGCTGGGACATTGAGCGACTGGCCCTGGGCAGTGCAGCGCAGAGCCTGGAGCAGTTACGCCGTGGTTACCGCCGGGTGCGTGACTTGCTGGCCTATGGCCGCGAGGTATTGCCCAGTGAGCGATTGCTCAGCCTGCAGCGCTACCGGCTGCCGGCGCTGCTGTGGCGCCACCGTAACGACGATGCGCTGGACGAGCTGTTGGAGCCGTTGCAGCGCATCCGCGCCAAGGACAGCAGTGGCCAGTTACTCACCACCCTGCGCGCCTGGTGTGCACATGACGGCCAGAGCCAGTCCTGTGCCGATGCCCTGGGCATCCACCGCAACAGCCTGCGCTATCGACTGGAGCGAATAGCCGAGCTAAGTGAGGTCGACCCGTTGCGCCTGGAAGGGATGCTTAGCTTGTATCTGGGGTTGCAGCTGTTGCCCGCTGACTGAAGTATTCACTTGCCGGCGATTGGGCCAGAACAGGCAAAAAGGCATCTGCCCAAACAACCCGGCCGGCGTTTTGTGCATTTGACCGAGGCCACCTGGGCAGCCACCTGTCAGCATGCCGCTCATCAGGACAGGAGAAACCCCATGAAAATCGTCATTGCCCCCGACTCGTTCAAGGACAGCCTCGACGCTGCCGGTGTCGCCCGCGCCATCGCTGCGGGCCTGAGCGAAGCGTGGCCCGAGGCTGAACTGGTCGAGTGCCCAATGGCCGACGGTGGCGAAGGCACCATGGAGGCGATCCTGGCCGCCAGCCAGGGTGAACTGCGCCGCCAGGCCGTGCGCGGGCCATTGGGGGAGCACGTCGAGGCCGGCTGGGGCTGGTTGCCGCAAAGTCGCACCGCAATCATCGAAATGGCCCAGGCCAGTGGCTTGCAACGGGTGCCAACCGGCCAGCGCGATGCTTGCCGCAGCAGCACCTGGGGGACCGGTGAGCTGATTGCCGCAGCCCTCGACGCCGGCGCTCAGCGTGTGGTGCTGGCCATCGGTGGCAGCGCCACCAACGATGCCGGCAGTGGCATGTTGCGAGCGCTTGGCCTGCGCCTGCTGGATGCTGACGGGCAAGCGCTGGAAGAGGGCGGCCTGGCCTTGGCCAAGCTGGCCCGTATCGACGCCAGCGGTCTCGACCCGCGCCTGGCCGGGGTGCAGTTTGAAGTCGCGGCGGATGTCGACAACCCCTTGTGTGGCGCCAACGGCGCATCGGCGATCTTCGGCCCGCAGAAAGGTGCCAACCCGCAGCAAGTAGAGGCGCTGGACCACGCGCTGAATCATTTTGCCGACCATTGTGCGCTGCTGTTGGGCGCGGATGTGCGCGATTACCCTGGTTGTGGTGCGGCCGGTGGCATGGGCTTCGCTGCCCGGGCATTCATGGACGCGCAGTTCCGCCCTGGGGTGGAAGTCGTGGCTGAGCTGGCTGGCCTTGACGCCCTGGCACAAGGGGCAGATCTGGTGGTGACGGGCGAGGGGCGTTTCGATGCCCAGACACTGCGCGGCAAGACGCCGATGGGGGTGGCGCGGGTTGCCAAGCGCCATGGCGTGCCGGTGGTGGTACTGGCCGGGACCTTGGGGGAGGGGTATCAGCAGTTGTATGCCCATGGGGTCGACGCTGCATTTGCACTGGCCAGTGGACCGATGAACCTGGAGCAGGCGTGTGCAAATGCTGCCGAGCTGTTGCAGGCCAGGGCCTGTGATATCGGTCGGCTGTGGCGCTGCGCGAAGCGAGGCTGAACACCCTGTAGAAATGGCCTTATTGCTGTGTCTCGAACATGGCAATGAAGTTGGCCAGCGCTGGCGAAGCATTCTGGGCGTTCCATTTCATGTACAGCCCAAGCCCGGGGGGTGGCTGGTCATCGATAGGGCGGATGGGGCAAAACTGCACGCGTTCGCGCGGGGTTGAGCGGACGAAGGACGCCGGCACCAGGGCCACGCCAAAGCCGCAGGCCACCAGACCCAGCAGGGTGTGGATCTGCGCCGCCTCCTGCACGACCTTGGGGTAGAACCCGGCCGATTCGCACAACGCAACCAACTGTGCGTGGTAGCCGCCGCCCAGCGCTTGTGGGGTGAACACGAAGTCCTCATCGGCAAACTCGCGCAAGTCGACGGCCTCGTGCTGCGCCTTGGGGTGGCTGGCAGGCAGCGCCATGACGATCTGCTCGTCAAGCAGCAAGCGTGCTTCCAGGGTGCCGGCCGGCAGTGGTAGCCTGCGCATGAAGCCGATATCCGCCTCACCGGCCAGCAAGGCCTTGGCCTGGGAGGCGGATGGCATCTCGCGGATGGTCAGCTGCACGTTCGGATAAGTCTCCCGAAAGCGGCGCAAGCGGTTGAGCAGCGAGTCGTAATAGGCGATGGAAATGGCCGTGATGGTCAATTTGCCGCTGACCCCCGCCGAAACGCTGCGCGCGTACTCGATCCCTTGTTCCAGTTCAGCAAGCGTGCGGTAGGCGGTGTCGAGAAACGCTGCACCCGCTGCGGTCAGGCGCACCCCGCGCTTGTTGCGCAGAAGCAGGCCGAAACCGAGCTTTTCCTCGAGCCGGTTGATCGCCTGGCTCAGCGGTGGTTGTGCCATGTGCAGGCGCTGGGCGGCCTTGTGAAAGTGCAGTTCTTCGGCCACGGCGATGAACTGCCTGAGCAAGCGTGTTTCGATCATCCAGCATTCCTGCAGCGTGGCGACTCGGCGGTGATATCCGTGGGATATCAAAGTTGCATGATTTTAATATTAAGTCATTGATTTTTTTGTTGATATCGTAAGAAAGGAGAATTGAAGGTAGCCAGAAATGCCCGTTACTCACCTGGCCGGTGCGTTGTGCCATCACACTGATTGCACCTTGCGCGCCAGCAATAGCCAGCACATCGCCATGCGCTTCAACGAATACAGCAGTGTCAGCTACCCTCGGGACCTCGGCCGTGTGCAGGTGGCCGAGCGCTGGCGCCGCATCAAGGAATGCAATTACGTGCCGGTCAAAGTGGCCAACACGCGCGCGGACCTTGGTGAAAGCCTGGTCTGGGATGAACGCAGTGGCGTGCTGTACTTTGTCGATATCTCTGGCGGGCGCATCAACGGCCTGACACCCGATGGCGAAGTGGATTGCCTTTACGAGTCTGCCGCGCGTATTGGCGCCCTGGCGCTGACCGACCGGGGTAACCTGATTTTCACCGAGGATGCCAGCGTGGCCATCTTCGATGTGCCAACACGCAAGGTGAGCCAGCATTCGGCATCGGTCCATCCGCGCTCGACTTACCGCTTCAACGACGGCGCCTGCGACCCTCAGGGACGCTTCGTCACCGGCCTGATGGACGAGGCCCTCAGCGGCAATACCGGGGCGCTTTTTCGCTTTGACTGGCAATTGAGCGACCAGGTGATTCACGATGACATGGCTTTGCCCACCGGCCTTGCCTGGTCTCAGGACGGCCATACGGTGTACTTCGTCGATTCGGCGGCGCGTGCGATCTACCGCGCCGAGTACCTCATCGAAGGCCGGCTGGGCGCTGTCACGCTGTTTGCCGAAACCCCCGCCGAACTGGGGCGGCCGGATGGCCTGGCGCTGGACCGCGAAGGCGGGCTGTGGGTGTGCCAGTACCATGGCAGCTGCCTGCTGCGTTACGACCGCCACGGGTACCTGACCGACCAGGTGTTGATGCCAGTACCGTGCCCCACCAGCTGCTGCTTTGGCGGGCCCGGGATGAACACCTTGTACATCAGCACCGCGCGTTACGACATGACGCCAGAAGACCTGCACCATTATCCGGACGCTGGCGACCTGTATGCCATCCGCCCGGAAACGGGCGGCGTCGCCAGGCACAGCTTCAAGGAATAAGCGGTTGCACCTGACTGGCCGGTAGCACGGCCAGATCGCCAAAACGCTGCGCCGAGTCGATGTAGCGCAGCGCCGACTTGGCGTCTTTCCAGCCCACATAGCTCATCAGCGACTTCAGTTCCCAACCATTGGCCGTGGCCCAGGTGGCGAAGCCACGCCGTAGCGAGTGGCCGGTATACAGCGCCGCCGGCACCCCGGCGCGTTCCAGCATGCGCCGCAGCAGGCCCACCAGGCTGTTGCTGTTGAGCGCGTTGTCGCCAAGGTTGCCCCAGCGGTCGAGTTTGCGGAACACCGGCCCATGGGCAATACCGGCGACTTCAAGCCATTGCAGGTAGGCAGTGACAGGGCACAAGGCCTTGAGGGCAGGGGTGCGGTGCTGGACGCCCAAGGCTTCGCGGTCGCCCTTGCTGCGTGGCAGGAAAAGCGTAATGCCGACACCGGCTTGTGCCTGGATGTGTTCGATGCGCAGGCGTGCCAGCTCATCGCCGCGAAAACCACGCCAGAAACCCAGCAACAGCAAGGCGCTGTCACGGCGAGCCCGGCGCAGGGCTGCCAAATCATGGTGCTCGCGGGCTTGTCGGGCTTCTTCTTCAAAACACGTCACAGCGGTTTGCAGGTGTTGCAGCAACAGCGGTGCGGCCTGCTTGGGCGGCGTCGGGTGCAGGGTGCGGATGCCGCGTAGCACCTGACGCACCAACGGCGCCTTGGTCGGGTCGGGGAAACCTTGGGCGACGTGCCATTGGCTGAGCGCGGCCAGGCGTTGGCGCAGGGTGCTGACTGCATGCTGGTCGGCATGATCGGCCAGGTAGCGGGCGATACTCTCGGCGGTGGCCGGGAGAAAGCCGCCCCAATGGCTTTCGAAATGCTCGATGGCGGCCTGGTAGCTGCGCCGGGTGTTGTCACGGGTGGCGGCGCGAAGGTAGCGCTCGATATCGGTCATGGTGCGGGTGTCGGTGTGTGATCGGTACACGATAAACCGAAATGCGTTGCCTGTCCTTGCCCAACGCCATCGGCAAGCCTGCCGTTGCGCTCAGTACACGCATGCCTTGTCCTCGATACCGTTGAAGGGCGGGTAAACCCACAGCTGCGGCAGCGACAGTGGCCGGCTGAAGTGGTAGCCCTGGGCGATATCGCAGCCGGCAAGCTTCAGGTACACCACCTGTTCGCGGGTTTCCACCCCCTCGGCCACCACTTCCAGGCCCAGGCGCTTGGCCAGGATGATGGTGGAGGACACGATCGGGCTGTCGTCATGGCTGTTGGACAGCGCCGCGATCAGCGAACGATCGATCTTCAACTTGCTCAGGGGCAGTGAATGCAGGTGGGCAAAGCCGGCGTAGCCACGGCCAAAATCGTCCAGACTGATACCCAAACCTGCGCCGCGCAACGTATGCAGGTGCGCCACCGCCGTGCCTTCGGGGTCGAGGATGGTGGTTTCGGTAATTTCCAGCTCCAGCTGCTGGGGCGCGATGCCATGATGCTGCAATTTGCTCAGCAGCCGGTCAGCGAAATCGGCTTGACGCAGCTGCAGGGCGGAGACATTGACTGCCAGCCGTGTCTTGCGGCCTTGGGCATTCCAGCTCGACAAGGCTTCACAGGCCAGCCGAATGACCTCCCAACCCAGTTCGACAATGAAACCACTGCGCTCGGCCAGGCCGATGAAGCGGTCCGGGTACAGCAGGCCGAAATCAGGGTGGTCCCAGCGCACCAGCGCCTCGTAGGCCAGCACCTGGTGGGTGTCCAGGCGCATCTGTGGCTGGTAGTGCAGCACGAACTGGCGTTCGGCCAAGGCACTGCCGAACGCTTGCTCAAGGGTGAAAGCCTGGATATCGGCCAGGTTCAGCGAGGGGTCGAAAAAGCGATACTGCGCGCGTCCAGCCTGCTTGGCCGAGTACATTGCAGCATCGGCACTGCGTATCAGGCTGTCGATGTCCTGGCCATCACGCGGGCAGATGCTCACCCCTACGCTGGGGCTGGTGTTGACCTCTTGGCCATCCAGGGCGTACGCGGCCGACAGTTTCTGCACCAGTTCGTGGACCCAGGCGTTGATCTGCTCCTCGCTGCGCTCGCCGGCCAGCAGCACCACGAATTCGTCGCCGCCAAACCGCGAAGCCTCGTCGCCGGGCTCCAGCAGGCGCTGGATACGCCCGGCCACAGCCTGTAGCAGCAGGTCACCAATCTTGTGTCCGAGCGAGTCGTTGATCGACTTGAAACGGTCCATGTCGATGAACAGAATCGCCATCAGTCGGCGCTTGCCACGTTGCCGAGTCAGCGCCTGGCTGGCCACTTCGACGAACTGGCGGCGGTTGTGCAGGCCGCTGAGGTGGTCCGTGGCGGCGGCGTGGCTGCTGCGCCGGTGTTCGTCCTCCAGGCGCACGATCAGTTGCTGATTGACCTGCTGGGCATGTTCCAGCGCGTCGAAGGCCTCCTGGCGCTTGCGTAGCAGGCGCAAGGTCCATAGCAGGCTGGCCAGGATCATCAGGGTCATGCTCAGGTTCAACCAGAACTGCCGGGAATAGGCCAGCGTCGAGGGTGCGAGGATTTCTGCCTGGCGCTGGCTGACCACCACGCTGAAGCCGTGCTCGGGTACATGGCGGTACAAGCTTTGGTAGGCATCACCCGCTATGTATTGGGTCAGCATGCCCGCTTCGGTGTTTAGCGCCGGCAGCGGTGGCTGCAATAGGTCGCCCGCAGTCACCACGCCGCTGTTGTCGATGCGCAGCCGTTCCAGGCCGTCATCCTGCAGCAGACGCACCAGGCCACTGTTGCCCAGGTCGATAGGCTGGAACAGCACCGCCAGGTAGCCGACGTCCAATTGCACCACCAAAAGGTTGTCGATTTCCCGGCCGGTCGAATTGGTCAACGGCAGCAGGAAGGGCAGGCGCCCAGTGGGCGGGGCAGCGTTTTGGCTGGCAGGCTGAATGCTCGGCAGGAAAGGTTTGAAACCGTAGCGGTCAATGTGCCGCTGCAGTTGGTGCAACCAGTCTGCCGGCAACTCGGCGGCCTCATCGGTGTGGCTGGCCGCTAGCAGCCGGCCTTGTCGGTCGTACAGGCTCAAGCGCTTGAACACTGGGTCTGCGGCCAGGCTGGGTACCAGGCTGAAGTTGCCTTGGCGCAGCGCTTTCATGTCGTCCTGGGTAACACGACCCACCGTCTGGGCGCGGTCGACAAGCTGTCGCAGGTTTTCACCCACGATGCTGGCCAGGTTCAGGTGCTCGACGGCCTTGGCCGACAGTGCACCCTGTCGGGCGGTGGCTTTCTGCGTGACGTGCAGCCCCCAGAGAAAGGCCAGGGTCGCTGCACAGAGCATCAGGATCAGCAGTCGCAGAAGGCTGGAGGAGGAAAGCGAACGGCGAATCACTGCTGATAGTTCCCGACCCTGGGTAATGCTCGGAAAATACGACAATAAGATGACAGCCTGATGACTGGTGGCCAATAGCCTTTAGGGGATTTCCCTATTAGCCATGGGTGTTTGCAAGCGAGCCGTTTCCTCTTCGAGGTAGCTCATCAATGCGCTAACTTCGGCATCGCCCAAGCGCATGTTGGGCATGGCCAGGCGGTTGTATTGTTCGAACAGCAGCATGGCCAAGGGGTCTTTTTCGGCCAGCATCTGGTCGGGCACCTTCAGCCAGCGGACCAGCCAGTTGGCGTCACGCTGACGGGTCACGCCCAGCAGGTCGGGGCCGATGCCTGGCTGGCCTGGCTCGGTGTTGCCCACGGTATGGCAGGACGAGCAACGGGTACGGAATATCTGCTCGCCGCTGCTGGGTGAGCGGATTTGCGGAGCCTGAGCGTAGTCATTGCTCATGGCGCTGGCCTGCTTCCAGTTGTGCAGGCTGTTGCCCAGGCGGTCTGCGAGGATGTACGGGCTTTCGAAAGGCGAGGCTTTCATCCAGCGGCCGGTGGCCTGGTTGCCGATGATGAGGCTCAGGTTGTGGTCTTTGGAGCGGCCGTTTTCCAGGCCATCGATCCACAGCCCCAGGCTGCGGCGTAGTTGCTCGATGTCGTCGGGTTCGCCGGTCAGCAAGGTCCAGCCTGGGCCGATGCCGAACTTTTCGGCATAGCGTTTGAGGGTGGCGGGGGTGTCGTTATAGGGGTCGATGCTGATGGAGTAGAGGAAGATGTCTTTGCCGACCCGGTCACCGAGGATTTTCTGTACCTGGCGCAGGCGAGCGGTTTCCACTGGGCAGGAATCGGAGCAGCCGGTAAAGATGAAGTTGATGGCGACCACCTTGTCCTTGATCAGGTCGTCGAAGAAATGCACTTTTTCGCCATCCTGAGTGAGCAGGGGGATGTTGGGGAAATAGCTGGCCCCCCAGGGAGAGGCCGCTGCTTCGGCCACCGTTCGTTGGGGTTGCAACGGCCAGAACGGAATGCTGGCGGCGAACAACGCCAGTACCAGCAGGAATCGCCATGAGCCGGGCATGATGCGGTCCTCGTGGGTTGGCTGATGGGGGCCGCATGGCGGCCCCGCTTTGCACTCACTTGTATGTGACTGGCGCTGTCACCGTCTGGCCCAGCGTCGATTTCACCGTGACCGTCGCTGGCGTGGCCGGGCCAAAGCCGGTGGTGGTCACCGCTACCCGCCAACGGGCCCCCGTAGTCGTGGCAGTCAGCGTCGCGTTCCCCAGGCTTACCGGACCACCGGTGGTTGCTGCAGTCACGCTGATGCTGTTGCCCGTGGCCACCGTGGTTGTCCCCTGCACATCCCAGGTGAACCGGTTGCCGCTACGCAGTTGCACTGTGGCACTGGTGACCTTGAGCTCGTCGGCCGCCACTACTGGGGTGACGGCGATGCTGACCGTGGCCGGGGTCACCGACTCGGCCCCCTTGGTATCACGCGCCGTGTAATTGAAGCTGGCCGTGAACGGCGTGGCGACCGTAGCGGGTGGGGTGTACGTCACTGTGCTGCCGTCCGTGCTCACGGTACCCTGGCCGGAGTCCGGCTGGCTGAGGCCGGTGACCGTGAGCGGTACGTTGCCGTCCGGGTCGCTGTCGTTGGCCAGCACGTTCAGGGTGATCGCCTTGCCTGCAGTCGTTGCGGCACTGTCATTGGCCACGACAGGTGGTTTGTTGGCCGGGTCGTCATTGTCGTTATCGGTTTTGGTGCGGAACGTTGGCAGGCCTACCGAGGCCATGTAGCGCACGCCGTCCCATCCTGGCAGCGGGGTGGGCATCACCTGGAACTGCCCCGGATGTTCAATGTCCCAGCGCAGCAGCATCGAAGAGTCCTCGTGCTGGGTGTTGTGGCAGTGCTCCATGTAGGTGCCGGCGAACTCGCGGAAGCGGATGGCCATTTCCACCTCTTCGGACGAATCAGGTTCCGACCCGATACGGTACACATCCTTGCGCGCCCATTTTTCCCATTCTGGCGGGGCCTTGCCGTCGCGGCTAAGAATCACGCCTTCCTCGAAGTGCACGTGTACCGGGTGGCTCCAGCCATTGCCGCCGTTGACGATCTTCCACACTTCCAGGGTGCCGTCGCCGCTGAAACCACCGTCGGTGGACTGGTTGGCCAATTGCGGCGCGGCACTGATGCGGCGTGGGTCCATGCTGTAGCCAAAGCCGCCGTCGGTCTTGATGGTCCACGGGGTGGTGTCCGTACCGTCTGAGCGGCCAAAGATGAACTCGCGGTGGCGGGCATCCTTGAGTTTGGCCTGGTCGGCTGCGGCGTCGCGGTCAATGGGCAGGGGCAGCATTTTCAGGCCTGCAGCCTTGCCTGGCTTGGCCGGCTCATAGGCTACCGGGTCCATGCTCAGGTCCTGGCCGGTGTACGGTTGCACCCACAGTTGCAGAAACTTGCCGACAGCCGGGTCGCCGTTGTCCCACTGCGGGCCTTTGCTGGTCTGCTTGATTACCGCCTTGTATTTTTCCGACAGCACGTCGGCCAACGGGATAGCTTGCTTCGGACCTTTGCCGGAGTCGTGCTCCATCAGGTTGACGAAGTACAGCTTGTCGCCGGCCTTGATGCCGTTCTTGGCGAAGTTGATGATGATGTCGTAGCGCTCGGCAATGGCCTGCAACGGCAAGACGCCGTTGTTGTCTTGCAGATTGCCGTCACCATTGAGGTCCATCGTGCCGTCGAATGGCACCGCATGTTCCATGATGTTGCCGTCGTTGGCGATCATGTGGAACGGCACCCGCGCATACGACAGGTTGGAGCCGGACGGGCCTTTGAACTCACCACTGGTACCGGCAATCTCCCGCACCACGGCGAACTTGAAGTAGCGTGACACCGAGCCGTTGAGGAGACGGAAGCGGTAACTGCGCGCACGCACCTTGAGCCTGGGCTTGTACTGCCAGTTGACCAGAATCTGGTCAGCGAGGAAGCCGTCCGTGTTGAACGGGTTGAACCACAGCTGGCCATTGGCATCCCAGGCTTTGTCGGCAATCACCAGGTTGACGTCATAGTCACGGTTCCCCCAAGGCATGGCTGAACCGCTTGGGAAGCGCAGGTTGACGCCGTCCTGCAGGGCCTCGTTGCCGCGGTCCAGGGCGCTGTAGTAGTTCATCATCACGGCGTTGCCCTTGTAGACGTTCTGCGCCGTGAAATCCATCATGTGGTCGTGGAACCAGTGGGTACTCATGGTTTCGCGCCAGTCGCCACGAATCTTGATACTGCCGTTCTCGCAGGTTTTCAGGCCCGGTGAACCATCGTTGACGAACAAGGTTTCACCCGGCGAGCAGGGGAAAGCGGCACGCGGGTCCTGGGCACGGGTGTTGATGGTGTCGTAGCCGGCCAGCTGCACCGGCCAGCGGTAGTCGTAGTACTGGCCGGGGAAGAAGTACGCGTTGGCAAAGCCGTCGCTTTCGGCCGGCGAGTGGCCGTTGTGCTCGTGGGTCGAGATGGTATGCAGGCCAAAGCCACCGTTGGCCGAGGGGTCAATCGGCAGTGCGTTGTAATGGCGCATCAGAATTGGCTGGCCGTAGCGCACCATCAGCAGCTTGGGCGGGAAAGTGCCGTCGAAGGTCCACAGCGATTTGTGGTTTTGCAGTGGCATGTTCGGATGGAAGCGTGTGTCGATGCCCTTGGTGGTGCCCAGCGTGGTCGGAATGTCGGAGGTCTGGTAGTACAGGCCGCCCGGGGCAAATTCACCGACGGCATAGTTGTGCAGTTGCTTACGGTCGCGCAGGCCGAGGTTGATGCGCGCACCGGCCTGGGCGGTCTTGAACGCTGCCTGCGGGTAAAACTCGTTCCAGCGCTGGTGCGACCAGCCTTTTCCTGGTGGCCGGCCTTCAGCGGGCGAGCCGACCGGCTGGCGGTTGAGGAACATCTCGATCTGCGCCTTCCATGGATTGCGGTCCAGCACGTTGGCGTACTGGGTCGGGAACGGGTACAGGCCGGGTTGCTTGAGAAACGCTTCCAAAGCGCTGCCACTGGGGCCGCTGCGTGCTACCACGTTGGGGTCTTGCGCGGGGGCCGCGCCGAGGGTCGGTACCGGGAAGGTCAGATCGGGCGCCGGCGTGGTCGGGTCGAGCTTCTCTGGCCCGAATTCTTCGAACAGCAACAGTTGCTGGGTGAAAGGTTGCGCACCGAACAACGGGCTGGGTTTGCCGTTGGTAGGGTACTTGTCCGACGTTTGCAGGGCAGGCGGCAGCACGTTGTCGGTGCGTACCGTGTTGCGGTCGCCATACATGCCATCGGTCAGCTCCAGCGAGCCTTCGTTGGCCTCCGGCATGGTGTTCAGCTCAAGCAAGGTAGCGGTCGGGTCGTCCGGCTGGTCGGTGTAGGCCGACGGGTCGGTCGGCGGTGGCATGCTGTTGTCGTCGAGGGGGGATGCCATGGCCGTGATCAATCCGAGGCTGATCATCAGTGCCGTGACAGAGGACAGATGGAACACGCGTCTGGACGCGTGACTCGCAGCAGGTGTTTTCATTGGCTTAAGCCTCTTTTGCGGCCTTAGGGCCTTAAGCCATCAATGGCGTTTTGCCCGTTAAATGGCCATCAGCAACAGCTATGCCAACAGATATTTCAGTAATGCTTTGACATACAAAACCTTGCAGTGTCTGGCGTGCACTAAAAGATGGCGCGTCAAGAATGGGGACAGATACCCATTAGCGGGTCACCATTGCCCACAGTTTGGGTAGTGACAGGCGCGGCGCCCTCGGGTATACCTGAGCGCCACCAAGGGGAGCCCGGCAATGGGCTGAGAAACCGCTGAACGCTGCAGCGCGGTGACCCTTCGAACCTGATCCGGATCATGCCGGCGAAGGGATGGGGCTTGTAACCTGCCTTTTTGCCGGCCTCACTGCGAGGCCAGTCCATGCCAACTTTCAAGGTCTCGCTGTCACCCTCATCAAGGACAGCAACATGACCGAACGTTTCAGCCAGTCCCTGCGCCGCCAGAGCGAGCCGACCTGGTCGGCGGCCGTTGGCCACCGTTTCGTGACCCGATTGTGCGACGGCAGCCTGCCGGACCCGATCATGGTCGACTACCTGGTTCAGGACCACCGTTTCCTCGACAGCTTCGTGACCCTGCTAGGCGCGGCCATCGCCACCGCTGACACGTTTGAAGCCCGCCTGCGCTTCGGCCGCTTTGCCGGGATGATCTGCAGTGACGAAAACACCTACTTCCTGCGTGCCTTCGAGGCCTTGGGTGTCAGCCCGGCGCAACGCAGTGAACCGGCCGATACCGCGCCTACCGCAGGTTTCAAGGCGATCATGCGCGAAGCGGCAGCCACCCGTTCCTACGCAGCGGCACTGGCGGTGCTGAACGTCGCCGAAGGCCTGTACCTGGACTGGGCACTCAAGGCGCCGAAACCGATGCCGGACAACTTCGTCCATGCCGAGTGGATTACCCTGCATGACAACCCGGTATTCCAGGCATTCGTCGCTTTCCTGCAGGCCGAACTGGACCGCGTCGGCCCGCAGGAGGCCGCATTGGCAAGTGACTTCTACCAGCGCACCGTGGCGCTGGAGCTGGCTTTCTTCGATGCAGTGTACCCGGAGGGCAAATGAGCATGGATATCTTCGAGCGCCTCAAGGCCGCTGCCTCGCCACAATGGAACCGCTACGTAGACCATGACTTCGTGCGTCAGATGGGCGAGGGCACGCTGAGCGAGGAAGCGTTCCGGACCTACCTTGTGCAGGATTACCTGTTCCTGATCCAGTTCGCCCGCGCCTGGGCGTTGGCTGCCTACAAGAGCCGCCGCCCGGCCGACATTCGCGCGGCGCAGGCCGGGCTGTCGGCGATCCTGGATGAAACCGAGCTGCACGTGCGCCTGTGCGCGCGCTGGGGCTTGACCCAGGCAGACATCGAGGCCGCGCCAGAGCATCAGGCCACGGTGGCATACACCCGTTATGTGCTGGACTGCGGCGCAGCCGGCGACCTGCTGGAGCTGCACGTGGCACTGGCACCTTGCGTGATCGGCTATGCCGAAATCGGCCGGACCCTGGCCGAGCGCATTGGCGACTTGAGCAATCACCCCTACCGCGAGTGGATTGGCGAGTATGCCGGGGAGGGCTACCAAGGGGTGGCCGCAGCAGCGCGCAAGCACCTCGATGAACTGGCGGCGCGCAGCATGACCGAGCAGCGGTTCGCCGAACTGGCAGGGATTTTTGGCCAGGCCTCCAGCCTGGAGGCTGATTTCTGGCAAATGGGGTTGGACGGGACCGTGTAAACCGCCGTGGGCTGGGTGATTACTACCCAGCCCAGGCCCGCTTTGGTGCATGAGCGCCTCAAAATAAGTCGTCCCGCACACTTCAGATCGTCAGATCGCAGCTTTAATGTGCACAGTGCATATGGATTTCTGGGCGAGCAGCCCGATTTCTTCCGGGTGGCGGCGCAGGAAAAAGCGGCCCGCATATTGCTCTTTCCGCTCCCAACTACACACCCGGAGCCCCGTGCAATGAGCTCACCCAGCGAATTTCCACTCAGCGAAGCCCCCCAGTCCGCCCGCAAGGGCCTGCTGCCGATCGCGATGGTCTTGTTCAGCTTCACCTTCTTTACCGGCACGATGTTCGCCGGCGGCAAGCTGGGCATGGCATTCAGTTTTGTCGACATGCTGTGGGTGGCGACCCTCGGCAACAGTTTGCTTGCCTTGTATGCCGCAGTGCTGGCCTTCATCGCCTCACGCAGCGGGCTGAATACCGTGTTGATGGGGCGCTTCTGTTTTGGTGAAGCGGGGAGCCGGCTCTCGGACTTTCTGCTGGGTTTTGCCGAACTGGGCTGGTATGCCTGGGGTACGGCCACGGTGGCCATCGTGCTGGTCAAGCTGCTGGGGCTGGCGGATGGTTTCGGCATGCCGTTGATGGTGCTGTTCGGGCTGGGTTTCAGCATTACGGCCATCATCGGGTTCAAGGGGCTGGACCTGTTGTCGCGGGTGTCGGTGCCATTGATGTTCGTGCTGCTGTTGGTGTCCATGTACATCGCCACCCGCGATGCCGGTGGCTTTGCCGGCCTGGCTGCAGTCGTCCCGCATGAAACCATGACCTTTTCGGCGGCAGTGACCATGGTCTTCGGCACCTTCGCCAGTGGCGCCACCCAAGCCACTAACTGGACACGGCTGGCACGCAGTGGCCGGGTAGCGGTGATCGCCAGCGTGGTGGCATTCCTCCTTGGCAACGGCCTGATGGTGGTGGCCGGGGCGTGGTGCGCGATGGTTTATCAGCAGGCCGATATCGTCGACGTGATGATGCTGCAGGGCCTGTCGTTCGCGGCCGTGGTGATGCTGTGCCTGAACCTGTGGACCATTCAGGGTCCGACCATCTACAACGTGTCGGCCGCCGCCTGCCACTTGTTGCGCAGCGAGCGCCGGCGCACGGCAACGCTGGTGGCGGCCGGGGTTGGCATTGTGCTGGCGATGGGTGGCATGTACGAAATGCTGATCCCGTTCCTGGTGCTGCTGGGGTCGATCATTCCGCCGGTGGGTGGGGTGATCATGGCTGATTTCTGGTACCGCCACCGCGGCAAATACCCGGCACTGGGTACGGCACACCTGCCACGCTACAACCTCACCGGGCTGTTTGCCTATGCCGTGGGCGCAGTACTGGCCTATGCCTCACCGTGGGTCGCGCCGCTGGTGGGCATCGCCGCCTCGGCAGTGTGCTACATCGTCATTCTAGAGCTGGGCGCACGCCGCCGCGCGCCCGGCCAGGCGGGCGTCGAGCCGTGAGCCTGGCGCTGGACGAGCTCCTGCATTTGCCCGGTCTGCACGAAATGCAGGTGCGGGCCGGCGCGCGCAACCTGCAGCGGCGGGTACGCTGGCCTTACGTGGCGGAGAACGAGGGTATCGCCGAATGGGTGATGGGCGGTGAACTGGTATTCGTCACCGGCATCAATCACCCGCGCGGCGAAGCCAACCTGCTGAGCCTGGTGGAGGATGGCGACGCCGTGGGCATTGCCGGCATGGTGATTCTCACCGGCGGCAGTTTCATCCAGAGCATCCCGGCGCCCGTTGTCGCGCGCGCCGAGCAGCTGGGCTTGCCGCTGATCGAACAGCCCTACGCACTGAAGATGGTGGTGGTCACCCACCTGATCGGCACTGCACTGGTACAGATGAGCCAGGCGCGCCGCTCGCGTAACGACATCCTTGGGCAACTGCTCACAGGCGACTACCCAAGCCTGGCGATTGCCCGGCAGCGGGCAGCACACCTGCAACTGGCCCTGGATAAACCGCGGCGCCTGCTGGCGTTGCGCCTGACGGGCGTGGACGCCTTGTTCGAGCGCCAAGGGCTGGCCCACGGCGAGCGTACCTGGCAAGCCACCCGGCAGGCCCTGGAAGACCAGCTCGAAGCCTGGTGCCGCCAGCGGCCCGGCAGTGTGACGGCGCAGTTGCCGGGCGACCTGTTCGTGGTGCTGCTGGCCGATACACACGACTTACCCGAGACCTTGGGCGCGCTGTACCGGCAGCTGCAAGCCGCGACAGGTGAACTGGGCCTCTACATGGGCCTGTCGAGCCTCGCTGACGATTGCGCGCACTACCGCCAGGCCCTCAACGAGGCACGCCAGGCGCTGGATGTGGCGCAGCATCTGCGCCCGGCCAACGGTTATTGCAACTTCAGCGAGCTCGGCGTGTTGCGCCTACTGCAAGGTATTGTCGACCGCTCGCTGGTTGACGATTTCGTCAGCCGCACCCTCGGCCCGCTGATCGCCCCTGGGCGCAAACACGCCCATGCTTTGGTGCATACCCTCGACGCCTTGCTCATGGAAAATGGCAACGGGCTCAAGGCCGCACAGCGTCTGGGGCTGCACCGCAACACGATCAATCAGCGCATCCAGCGCATCGAACAACTGAGCGGGCAGTCGCTGGACGACCCGCTTTTTCGCATGAATGCTTCGGTCGCCATGCTGGTATGGCGCATGAGCGAAGCCCACGGCAAGGAGTAACAGCATGAACATCATCAACGCACGCCTGCGCGGCAAGCCTGGCCTGTTCCGCGTCGAACTGAACGGCGAGCGCATTGCCGCCATCGTGCCCCAGACCGACGTCGTGGCGCCCGCTACGGGCAATGACCTGGACGCCGGGCAAAACCTGGTGGTCGCGCCCTTTGTCGAGCCGCACATTCACCTAGATGCCACGCTGACCGCAGGTGAGCCGAAGTGGAACATGAGCGGCACGTTGTTCGAAGGCATCGAGCGCTGGTCGGAGCGCAAGGAAATCACCACCCACGACGACATCAAGACCCGTGCGAAAAAAACCATCGGCATGCTGGTGGACCACGGTATCCAGCATGTGCGCACCCATGTCGATGTGACCGACCCGAAACTCACCGCGCTCAAGGCCATGGTCGAGGTGCGTGACGAAGTGCGGGAGCTGATCGACCTGCAGATTGTCGCCTTCCCGCAGGAGGGCATCGAGTCGTACGCCAACGGCCGGGCGCTGATGACTGAAGCCGTGGCGATTGGCGCCGACGTCGTCGGCGGCATTCCGCATTTCGAAAATACCCGCGACCAGGGGGTATCGTCGGTGAAGTTCCTGATGGACCTGGCCGAGCGCACCGGCTGCCTGGTGGACGTGCACTGCGACGAGACCGACGACCCGCAATCACGCTTCCTCGAAGTGTTGGCCGAAGAAGCGCGGGTACGCGGCATGGGGGCCCGGGTCACGGCCAGCCACACCGTGGCCATGGGCTCGTATGACAATGCGTATTGCTACAAGCTGTTCCGCCTGCTCAAGCTGTCGGGCATCAACTTCGTGTCGTGCCCGACCGAGAGCATTCACCTGCAAGGGCGCTTCGACAACTACCCGAAGCGTCGTGGCGTGACCCGCGTGGCCGAGATCGACCGCGCCGGCATGAACGTGTGCTTCGGCCAGGACTCCATCGTCGACCCGTGGTACCCACTGGGCAATGGCAATATCCTGCGCATTCTCGAAGCCGGCCTGCACATCTGTCACATGCTCGGCTATGAAGACCTGCAGCGCTGCCTGGACCTGATTACCGACAACAGCGCCCGCACCCTGAACCTGGGCGAGCGCTATGGCATAGAGGTAGGGCGGCTGGCGAACCTGTTGCTGCTGTCGGCGCCGGATGATTACGAGATGGTGCGCAGCCAGGGGCACGCGTTGGTGTCGGTACGCAATGGCAAGGTGCTGATGCAGCGCACGCCAGCGCAGGTGCAACGTTTGCGCTGACGCTGTTGTCGCCTCAGGTGCACAGGGCTGCCAAGGCGTAGCTTGCGACTTGTGCATCCTGCACTGCCACACCGGTCAGGTCCGCCAAGGTAATCTGGCTGTCGTGCTCACGCCCCTTGGCACGGCCAGCCAGTAGCGTACCCAGCTCGATCAGCTGGTTAGCGTCGATCCGGCCACTGCCGAGGGCATGGGCCACTTCGCCGTACTGGCTGCACTGGGCGATGGCGTCGACGATGATACGGTCTGCCCTTGCCACCAGTGCCGGGTCCAGTTCCTGCTTGCCGGGCGCATCGGCACCGACGGCGGTGATATGCGTGCCCGGCTGGACCCAATCGCTGTGCAACAGCGCCTGGCGAGAAGGCGTGGTGCAGACGATCAGGTTTGCCGCGCCCGCAACCTCGGCAGCATCCTGCGTGCTGTGCACCCCGAAGCCCAGTTCGCGGGCAAATGCGGTATAGGCCGCAAGCCCGCGTTCATGCCGGCCCCAGACAATGACCTGGCGGCAATCGGTCACCGCGCGAAGCTGCTCAAGCTGCATCTGCGCCTGCATGCCGGTGCCGAGGATGCCAATGGCCTTGACCCGGGCCGGCGCCAGCAGCCGGGCGGCGATACGCCCGGCCAATGCGGTGCGCATGGCAGTCAGCCAGCCTTGGTCCTGCAGCAGTGCCAGCGGCTGACCGGTGTGTGCAGACAACACAAGCATCAAGCCATCATTGCTCGGCAGGCCCTTGGACGGGTTGTCGTAGAAGCCTGTCGAAAGCTTGACGGTGAAGGTCGGGCTGCCTTCGATGTAGGCCGACTTCACGCAACAGTCACCGTTCGCGCCCTTGAATGCGAAGCCCTGCACGGGCGGCACCTGCACCTTGCCTTCGGAGTAGGCGATGAAGCCTTCCTCCAGTTGGCTGACCGCGAGCTCGGGGTTGAAGCGAGCGATGATCTGCGCCTTGCTGAAGACCCTCATTGAACAGCCTCGAGGAACTTCTCCAGCAGGATGTTACGGCCACACAGGATCACCGCGACACGCTTGCCCTGATAGCGTTCGGCGAGCTTCTGCATGCCGGCGACCGCAACCGCTGCAGCGCCTTCGATGATCCAGCGCTCACTGCTGGCGATGTCGCGCATGGCGCAGCGGATTTCGTCCTCGCTGACCAGCACGGTATCGGTGAGCAGCGCCTGGCAAAGCGGGAAGGTGATCGAGCCTGGCTCGACGCCGCCAGCCGTGCCGTCCGACAGCGTTTCGCAGGCATCCAATTCGATGATTTCACCAGCCTTGAGTGATTGCTGCAGCGTTGGGTCATTCGCCGGCCAGCAGCCGATGATCTCAGTGCCCGGCTTGAGGACGCGCAGGGCGGCGCCGATACCGGAAATCATCCCGCCACCGCCCACGGCGACGAACACCGCGTCCAGGTCTGGCGCCTGCTCGAACAACTCCACGCCTATGGTGCCCTGGCCGGCAATGACTTGCAGGTCGTTGTAGGGGGATACGAAGGGTACGCCGTGGGCCTTGGCTTGCCTGGCGGCTTCCAGCTCTGCACTCAGCGGGTCGGTGGGCAGGCAGACCACTTCGGCGCCCAGCATACGCATTGCCTCTGTTTTGTATGCCGATGCGCCCGTGGTGGTGTAGACCTTCACTGGCACGCCCGCCATCTTGCCGGCCAGGGCCAGGGCCTGCCCGTGGTTACCGGATGAGGCGGCTATCACCCCCTGCTTGCGCGCCTCGGCCGGCAGCAGGCGCATCTTGTTGCTGGCACCGCGAAACTTGAATGAACCGGTGTGCTGCAGGTGTTCGCATTTGAGCAGCACTTCACAGCCGGTCAGTGCCGACAAACGAGCGCTGTGCAAGAGCGGGGTAATGCTGACGGCCGGGCGGAGCGCCGCATGGGCGTCCTGAATGTTTTGGTGCAATGTATCAAGGAACTGGGCATCAACGGACGGGGTGGCTGGCATGACGGGTCCTTGCAGGCGTATGGATAATTTGTCCACAATAGAATAATATTCCACCAGCAGCAAGAGCGTGTGCCTACAGCCAGGCAATACCGCCTAGGCCCTGACTTCCTTCAGGTATTTGTACACGGTGGCCCGCCCCATGCTGAGGACGTTGGCAACGTAATCGGCGCCGCTGCGCCCCTCGAATGCACCCTCGGCATGCAAGGCCAGGACAAGGTTGCGTTTGTCTTTCATCTTCAAGGTCTGCAGCGACAGGTTATGCGCTTGCAGCCACGCTTGCAGGAAGGTGTTGATGCGCTCCTGCCAATCGTTGCGGAACAACGCATCCGGTTGCGGCTCCAGCCGACTCATCTGGAAGAACGCATCCAATGCCACACGCGCCTGTTCCAGCACCGACACGTTCAGATTGATGCACATCAGATACTCGGCTTCGCCTTGCGAATTGTGCAGCACAGCACTGATCGAGCGGACCTTCTGACCGTTCCAGTTGAGCTTCTCGTAGGGACCAAGGTTGGTACCCTTCAAAAGGTCACCCAGTTCTGAACCGAGTGCTGAATCATCGCCGAGCTTGCGATGTGAGAAATTATTGGCGATATGAACGATTGTCTGGCCGCGTATCTCATGAATGACGACTTCCGCGTGGGGGTACAGCAGCAGGGCAATGCTTTCAGCGATTGCCTGGTAATTTTCCAGTGTCATGCATTAGCCAATGATCTATTGAAGATCGCCTATGGTGGCCCTAGAGAATCCTGGGCACAAGACGGAGCTTTACCGGGTCAGGATCAAGTCCTGGCTGCGAGCCGCTCGCCTCGGCCATTGACTGCGTCAGCGGTTTTGCGTGCGCAGCTGCCGTCAGCCGTTGGGCAGCTGCGGGCGATGGTCAAACGTCCAGCACCAACCGGGCGCTGCGGCAGCCCGATACGCAGGGCGTTATCCATTCTCCGCTGTTGCGCTGGGCATCGCTGAGGTACTCGTCGCGGTGATCAGGCGCCCCATCGATGACCCGGCTGACACAGGCGCCGCAGATACCCATCCCACATGACACGGGTAGCTCCACGCCAGCCCGCGATGCTGCTTGTACCAAACTTTCGCCCGGTTGCACCTCGACCTGGAGACGACTGCGCTGTAGCACCAGCGTGCAGTGACGCTCGACGTGCAAGGTGGGCTCTGCGGCCTGGAAATGTTCGCGATGAAGCGCCGTGGTTGGCCAGCCGCTTGCCAGCGCGACGTGCTCAACACAATCCATGAAACCTGCAGGGCCACAGCAATAGAGGCTTGCGCTGCCGTCCCAGGCCGGCAGGTGTTCCTCCAGGTACCCGGCGATCATCGGGGCGCGCAAGCCTCCATGAACCTCGGTATCCGCATCGAGGTACTGGACAAAGGGCACCTGTTTGGCATCGCGGGTGAAAAACAGCAAGCGCACCGACCGACCTTGCGCTTGGCATTGCCGGTACATGGCGAGCAGTGGCGTGATTCCTATGCCTGCGGCCACCAAGACGACCGGTCCTGTGCCAGGTTGCAGGCTAAAGAGGTTGCGCGGCAGGCCCACTTCCACCCGGGCACCCAGCCGCAGGTGCTCGTGCAGCCATTGCGAGCCGCCGCGGGAGGCTTTTTCGCGCTTGATGCCCAGGTAGACATGACCGTCCTCGGGCAGGCTGACCACTGAGTATTGGCGTACCACGCCATTGCCCAGGCGCAGGTCCACATGAGCACCGGGTGCCCAGTCGAAGGGCAGGGGAGCAGGACTCGGCGGGGCCAGTTCCACACCTAGCACGTCGTCGGCTTCAAGGCGCAGGGCCCGCACCTGCAGAGGCGTCCAGCTCATGCGCGTACCCCCGCGGCCTGTTGCAGGCGAAGTACAGCCTGCCGCGCCTGGCTGCCCAGTTCGGCGAGGTCCAAGCCAGGAAGCGCATCGTTTTCCACGCTCAGGCGGCCGCCCACCAGCAATGCCCGCAGCGTCGGACGGCCACCGCCAACCACTGGCGCGATGCCCAGATCATGCAGACCGAAGTAGCGGGGCTGATCGAGGCGGTAGATCGCCAAGTCCGCCGCCATGCCGACCTGCAGCGTGCCGATGGCGTCCAGGCCCAGCACCTGGGCGCCACCTGCTGTGCCCCAGCGCACAACGTCCTCCACGCTGGCGACATGGGCACCGCCCTCCAGATCGCCGCCAGCATGGCGGGCCATGGCGCGTTCGCCGGCCTTGGCCCTTTGCATCAGCCAGGCGGCGTGGGTTTCGCTGATCATGTCGCAGGCTTCGTTGGAGGCAGCGCCATCCACGCCGATCGAAACCGACATGCCTGCAGCCTCCATGGCAACGATATCTGCGATACCACTGCCAAGCCGGCCATTGCTTTGTGGGCAGTGGGCGATGCCGGTGCCGGTGGCGCCCAGCAGCTGGATTTCTTCGGCGCTCAGCTTGACCAGGTGCGCGAACCACACGTCCGGCCCGAGCCATTCCTGCTCCGCGCAGAACACCACGGGCGAGAGGCCGTGGCGATCATGGACTTCGTTCTGGTACTCCACGGTTTCGCTCAGATGGCTGTGCAGGCGGATGCCCAGGCGGCGTGCGGTGCGGGCGGTCTCCCGCAGGTGCTCGGGCGGCATTGAGTAGGGCGGGCTGGTCGGCGCCATTACCACACGGCGCCAGGCATCATCGGCGGGATCATGGTAGACCTGCACCAAGCGCTGAACATCGTCCAGGTACTGCGTGAGGGTCTCAGGTCCGGCCGTCGCGGGGCCTTCCGCCTGACGTACCTGGGTTGCGCCGCCCCGGCAAAGGACGAAACGCAGCCCCAGGCGCTCGGCTTCTTCGAAGAGGATCTGTGCGCTGTCGAAGGCCATGCCTGGCAAGTACAGGTAATGATGGTCGGCCACCGTGCTGCAGCCGGAACGGGCCAGCTCCACCAGCCCGACCCGTGCGGCCAAGCGAAAACTGTGCTCATCGAACAGCCCGCGATAGCGATAGGGCACGGCCCCCAACCAGGCACCGAGGCTCTGGTCGATGCCAGCGGGAATGCCCTTGAGCAAGGACTGGAACAGATGGTGATGGGTGTTCACCCAGCCTGGATACACCACGCAATCGGTGGCATCGAGCACTTGCTCACCTGGTAACGGTTGCAGCGAGCCCAGGGCGGCGATACGCCCCTGGGTGATACGGATGTCCGGCCCGACATGGCGCGCGGCGCCGCCGCGCAGGCCAGTGAGGATGGCGCTGGCGTTACGGATCAGCCAGCTGTTGCTGTGTTTCATGTTCGTCTCCATAGGCAGTACGGCGTTTTGCATGGAAGTCAGCCCAGTTCGCTTTCGTGCCAGTGGCGCAGGCTCAAGCGCGCCAGCAACGCCATCAGGCTGAACAGCGCCACGCCGGTCAGGGCGATCAACACCAGGGCGGCGAATAGGCGGGGGATGTTGAGCTGGAATCCCGCTTGCAGGATCTGATACGCCAGGCCCGCACCCGTGCCGCCCGTACCGGCGACGAACTCGGCCACCACCGCGCCGATCAATGCCAAGCCGCTGGCGATGCGCAGGCCAGCGAAAAAGCACGGTAAGGCGCTGGGAATGCGCAGGCGCAACAGCACTTGCCAGCGGCTGGCACGGTTCAGGTGGAACAGGTTGAGCAGGCCAGGGTTGACGCTGCGCAGGCCCAGGACGGTGTTGGCGATGATCGGGAAGATCGCTACCAGCGTGGCGCAGATCACCAACGCCAAGGTCGTGTCGCTGCACCAGATGATGATCAGCGGCGCGATGGCCACGACCGGCGTGACCTGCAGCAGAATCGCGTAGGGAAACAGACTGGCCTCCACGACGCGGCTCTGCACGAACACGAACGCCGCCAGCGTGCCGATGATCACGGCGAGGGCGAATGACAGGAAGGTGATCTTCAGGGTCATCCACAGTGCCCCCAGCAGCATCGGGCCATCAGCGACCAGGGTGCGGCCGATATCGGCCGGTGACGGTACCAGGTACACCGGGACTTTCCAGGCGATGCATGCCAGTTGCCAGACGCCGAGCAGCAAGGCGCCAACCAGTAGTGGTGAAGCGATGCGTAGTACAGAAGGGTGGCGTAGCCAGGGAGTAGAGGGTCGGCTCATGATGATGCTCTCAGGAAGGGTCGCCATTGGCCTGGGCCAGGAGTCGGGACAGGTGCGCGCATTGCTCGATGAAAGCCGGCGAAGTACGGTATGCCTCGTCGCGTTCCCGTGGGCCGTCGATGATTACATCGGCGATCACTCGACCGGGACGCGCGCCCATCACGACCACCCGCGAAGACAGGTACACCGCCTCGAAGATGCTGTGGGTCACGAATACCACCGTCAGGTCGCGCTGGAGCCAGAGCTGGCGCAGGTCGCTATCGAGCTTGTTGCGGGTGAACTCGTCCAGGGCGCCGAAGGGTTCGTCCATCAGCAGCAGATTGGGTTCGGTGGCCAATGCCCGAGCAATAGAGGCGCGCATCTGCATACCGCCGGAGAGCTCCCGCGGGTAAACGTCGCCGAACTTGCCCAGCCCCACCAGTTCCAGGGCGGCTTGCACCTTGGGCTGGCTCTGGGCCTTGGGGGCGCCAGCCAAGTCCAGGGGCAAGCGCACGTTGTCGTGCACTTTGGCCCATGGCATCAGGGTGGCTTCCTGGAACACCATGGCCAAACTGCGCCCCGGTGTGCCTGTGTGGTGGTCCGTACCCGGGGCATCCTTGCCCCACCAGCGCACATGGCCGGCGGAGGGCTGTTCGAGCCCGGCGAACATTTTCAGCAGGGTGCTTTTGCCACACCCCGACGGGCCCAAGAGCGAGACGAACTCGCCGCGTTCAATCGCCAGTTTCACGCGGCTCAAGGCATGGGTGCCATTGCTGTAGGTTTTTTCCACCTGATTGGCGAACAAAGGGGTGTCCACACCGAGGGTGTTCGGCAGGGCCTGCGGCTGGACGCCGGCCTTGGATAGGGTCTGCATCAACATAGCGCTCTCCCCGTGGGTCATGAGCGGTGGTGAATGCCCCGGCGCACCGGGGCGTTGGGCAAGTGTCAGTGGCTGAGGAACACTTCGCTCTCGCCATGGGCTTCAAGCAGACCCAGTAGTTGCCGGCGAATAACCAACCCAGGCTTGTCCGATGGCATGTGCAGTTCCACCCTGCGGCGGGTGTCGACACAGGCGTCAGGATCGGTGGCTTCCAGGATGTCGCGGTCTTCGGCTGTGATCGCCGCGTCCCAGTCGATCAGTTCCTGGGTCGAGCATTGCTCTTCGCTGTCGTTGCGATACAACCACTGCACGAGCATCAGTCGGTTGTCGTCGATGGGCGTGGCGCAGTTGTAGATGATGTGATGGATGCCACTGTCCGGATACATGCAGCCAAAGCGCCGAGAGAAGGGCAGGTAATAGCGGTTGAGCAGGTGCCGCTGGGTGATTGGCTCGGTGGTACCGGTGATACGGAAGCTTGCCTCGGGGTTGCGGATCGGCACGCGGGTCTCGGCTTCGAAGCCATAATCGGTTTCGCGAAATTCGTAACTGGCCGGTTGGGGCTGGTCGAACAAGCCGAAATTGGCCTTGTGCACGAAGGAAAAGTGCGAGTTGTCGAAGGAGTTCTCCATGACCCGCAGCGGGCTGGTCTTCCACTCTTCGTAAAACTGGAAGATGCGTCTGTAACCAGGGGTGCCGTCTTCCGGGAACTCAGGGATCGGTTGTAGCGGGTCGTCCAGGCTGACCCAGGCATAGCCGTACTTCTCCTGGCAGTGATAAGCCTTCACCGCGGCACCCGGAGGAATAGCGCCGGTGGGATTCTGCGGGATCTTCACGCATGTGCCAGTGCAGTCGTATTCCCAGCCGTGGTACCCGCAGGCGATATTGCCCTCAGCACTGACGAAGCCTTTGGACAGTTTGGCGGTGCGGTGGCAGCAGCGGTCCTGCATTGCCACCGGGGTACCATCGGGACGCTTCCACAACACCAGCGCTTCACCCAGCAGGGTGAATGGCTTGGGGCCGTCTTCGAGGGCTGTCATAGGTAGCAGGGCATACCAGAAACGGCGCAATACAGGTTGTTTGGTAACCAACATAATCAGGATTCCTCACAGCGTTGAGCTTGTTAGGGTGTTCAGCGGCTGCCGACCTGCTCGGCCTCAGGGAGTACCTTCAGGTCTTGCACAAAGCGCGTGGTGTAAGCGTTGCGCCAAGGTGCGTCGGGACCGAGCAGACCCGCCTCGACCATGAAGTCGCGGGTCGCTTGCCAGCGGCTGTCATTCATGGTGCCGATCCCCTGGGTTGCAGCCTCTCCACCCGTGACCAGGCGGTACTGCTTGAGGGTCGAGACGCCCCAGGCCAGCAGTTCATCGGTCATGTTGGGGTTGTCGCGCTTGATCAGTGCATTGCCGGCGCTGGGGTCATCCAGATAGCGCTTCCACCCCTCCATGGAGGCGCGCACGAAACCTGCTACCCGCTCCGGGTGCTGAGCGATGATGTCTTGACGGGTGACCACGGTGGATCCGTAGGGTGGATAACCGGCATCTGCGAAGAGGAAAAAGTTAGGGGTCACGCCTGCCTTTATCGCCTGGAACAGTTCCGAGCTGGCATACGCCTGTTGTGTGGTTTGCGGGTCGGCTAGAAAGGGTTGCAGGTTGAAGGTGTAAGGCCGCGCCTGGTTGTCAGCCAATTGATATTTACCCTTCAGCCAGGGCCACCAGGTTTGCTGGCCCGAGGTGGACACCAGCACAGGCTTGCCGCCAAGCCCATCAAGTCCGCTGACGTCCGCGTGGGTCATCAACCCTTGCGGGTCTCCCTGGAAGGGCGCAGCCACTGCGACCACTGGCAGGCCTTGCTCGACACTTTTTAGAATCTGCAGGTCATAGTTGACGATGAAATCAGCTTGCTTGCTGACCAGCAGTTGCATGCCATTGACCTGTGGTCCCCCCATGCGGATGGACACATCCAGGCCTTCCTTTTCGTACAACCCATCGGCCAGTGCCTGGTAGAAGCCGCCCTGTTCGGCCTGAGCATACCAAGAGGTCAGCAACACGACTTTGTCGCCAGCGATCGCCAGCGGAGCGATCGTCAGCGTGGTGGGGAGCAACGCTGCTGCCAACAGCGAGCGTAGCGGGCGAGCCAAGGCCAAACGCGTTTTCATCATGTGTTCTTCACCCCGATTCAAAAACCACCGTGCGCCGGATAGCGCGACAGCGAAGGAGCCGGGCGGAGAGAACGTGGGAAGAGAATGGCGTCGCGAAGCAAAAGGGCGTGAACTGGCGACTGACATTGCTCTCTTGCCCGGGGCTGCCATAGCCTCGTTCAAACATCCGCTCGGATGTACGCCCCGAAGGACGCAAGAGCAATGCCCCATGCCATGCCTGGCACTGACCGCTTCTACTCGCTGATACAAGAAGCCAGAAGCATGCCAATTTCATGAAGCCGCTGACTTTGCGGTGTAGCGACCCGCATCCGAGGGGGCCTGGACTGACGCGTGAGTTGAGAAGGTGCAGAACGTACCGATTGAGCACTAATAAAGTGCGCAATGTTCTGATGGGATGGTGTTCATTGATCCTGAGGATTGCTCACAATAAGCAAATTACGTGTATCCGATTAGTTGGCACGCGCCCTGCTTTGCGCTAACTCGAGTAGAAGCGGTCAGTGCCAAAAGTTGGCATGGGACATTGCTCTGGCGGCCTCGCGCCGCTCCCCCCGGCAAGGGTGGCGCCTCGGCATGAGCCGGGGCCAGAGGAGAGGTCGTCCGCTGCTGCATACCCTTGCTGGCGAAAACCAACAATCACGACCCAAGGGATGCAAATGAAACCGAACGCTCTTTCCTGGCTGCTTCACAGCGTCGTCCCACTCTGCGCGCTGGCCACTGGCAGTGCCCAGGCGAATCCGCTGATGTGGAGCAACAACAGCCTAAGCTACCTCTACGGGCACGGTTATAAAGTCGATGGCACCGGCAACGATATCCAGCAAACCATCACCTTTGAGCACGCCAGTGGCTGGACCTGGGGCGACATGTTCTTGTTCGTCGATAACAAGTGGTCCAACGGCTTGTCCGGCAACGATGGCTATACCTATTACGGCGAGTTTTCACCGCGACTGTCGCTGGGCAAAATCAGTGGCCACCGTCTTAGCTATGGCATCGTCAAGGATGTGTTGATCGCTGCCACCTATGAGCGCGGAGAAGGGCGCAATCGAAAGTACCTGCTTGGGCCCGCTGTTGACCTGAACCTGCCTGGTTTTGATCGTTTTTCACTGAACACTTACTACCGCAAGCCCGATGGGATAACCGGCAAAGCGTCTGGACAGTGGCAGATCAACCCGACCTGGGCGATGACGATACCGCTCGGGCGCTCAGACATTTTGTTCGACGGTTATCTGGAGTGGTACGTCAATGATGTGGGCACGAAGGGTACCTCGAACTATGTAGCCAAGAGTTTCCACTTCAACCCCCAGATCAAGTACGACGTCGGTAAGGCGATGGGGCAAGCGCCGGCGCGTTTCTATGCGGGAATCGAGTGGGACTATTGGTCCGACAAATATGGCATCGAAGACAGCCACGGTTTTCCGACCGATCAGAACGCGTTGAGTGCATTGATCAAGGTGCATTTCTAATGTGATGTTTCAGACGTACCACTGAATATCTGGTCCAGGCCCCGTAGATCATCAAACATCAAGTGTTGAGTATCGACGAGGGCCGACCAGCAACGGTTATTACCCTTGTAAAGCATCTGGGTCGAAAGCAGCTGGCCGTCCAAGCCCGCTTTCGATCCAGCGCGTCGTTTCAAATACCACCGTGGATACGATTCAAAGCACCCTGAAACCATGAGTGCCATCGCGCTCAAGCTGCGCAATCAGGCCAAATTCCCAGTCCAGGTAGCCCTGCATCGCCTCATGTGGGTTGTCTGTGCCTTCATAGGGACGCCGGTAGCGATCGCTGCGCGGTACGGCAAGGCGGGCCTCACCGCCTTCCAATGGTAGACCGGCGGCGATCCAGCGTGCGGTGCCTCCTGCGAGCACGTAAACCGGCGTGCGGGTCAGCGTCTGCAGGTCGCGCGCGGCGAAACGTGCCAGCAGGCTGCTGCCACAGGTCAACACGTAACGGCGGGCCTCGGGCGGCCGTTCCAGGGCGTCGGCCAGCTGGGCACGGATCGCCCAGTACGCGCCCGGGATATGGCGCTTGACGTAATTGGCACTGGCGGTGAAGTCCAGCACTACGGTGCCGTCTTCCTGAAGCCAGCTGGCCAGTTGCTCGACGGTTATTTCGCTGGCATCCGGCAATTCGGGCAGCGGCGGTTGCCATTCACCCCGGTCGCTGAAGTCCGCTGCAGTCAGCCCGTCGACCACAGCGACCTGCCAGCCCATCTGTGCCAGCCACGAGGCGCTCATGTTGGCGCGCACGCCATCGTCGTCCACCAGCGCGATGCGCGCCCCGCGCACACTGGCGACGTGGTCGGTCTCTTGAACCAGTTGCCCGCCGGGCACCGAGCGGCTGCCCGGCAGATGGCCGGCGCTGTATTCCTCGGTCGTACGCACATCGAACAGGTAGAGGGTGCGCTGCGTGTCGGCCTGCCACTGGCCCAGCCCGGCGCGGTCCAGGCGCAGCACGCCGGCGCGGTCTGCTACCGCCCGGGCCTGGCCGGCGGCGTTGGCGCGGGTACCCGCACCCACCTCGGCAAAGCGGCGGTCCTGACCATGAGCCAGTTGCTGCCCCGCCAGGGTCCAGCCGATGGTGCCATTGCGCAGGGCCGCCACCGGATTGGGAATGCCGGCATTGATCAGCGACTGGGTGCCGATGATGCTACGGGTGCGCCCGGCACAGTTGACGATCACCTGGGTCGCCGGGTCAGGCGCCAGTTCGGCCACGCGCAGCACCAGTTCGGCGCCAGGCACGCTGATGCCGCCGGGGATGCTCATGGTCTGGTATTCGTCGAAGCGGCGGGCATCGAGGACCACCACATTGGCCTGTCCATCAAGCAGCGCCTTGACCTGTTCGGCAGCCAGCGAAGGCGTGTGGCGCACGCTTTCCACCCGTTCGCCGAAAGCTTTGCTTGGCACGTTGACATCGCGAAACAACTCGCCGCCCGCAGCGCGCCAGCCGGCGAGGCCGCCATCGAGCACGGCAACATTGATGTAGCCCAGGGCCAGTAAGCGCTGCGCGGCGACGGCGGCGAGCCCCTCACCGTCATCGTAGACGGTGAGGGCGGTGTCCCGCCGGGGAACGCGGGCGAAGATTTCCAGCTCCAGCTTCGACAGGGGTATGTTGGCCGCGAACAGCGGATGGCCCTGGGCGAAAGGGTCTTCTTCGCGGACGTCGATCAGGGCCAGCTCCTCCTGGGCCAGTAAAGCACGGCGGATGTCGTGGTAACGGCGGGTGGTGACGGTGCTCATGGGGCAGGGTTCTCTTTGGACAGGTCCCAGATGTTTGGCAGGCGGGTATTGGAATAGCCGGAGACAAACGGTTTTTCGCTGCCGTCCAAGGCGTAC
Source organism: Pseudomonas sp. NBRC 111139 (assembly GCF_001753955.1). Classification (NCBI taxonomy): domain Bacteria; kingdom Pseudomonadati; phylum Pseudomonadota; class Gammaproteobacteria; order Pseudomonadales; family Pseudomonadaceae; genus Pseudomonas; species Pseudomonas sp. NBRC 111139. The sequence continues at coordinate 83,087 of NZ_BCBP01000016.1, read as the reverse complement.
ACCGCGCGCTTGACGGCGCCGATGTTGCCGCCATAGACGTGAATGCTGATCGATACCTGGTCGGCGAACGCATTGCTCACCTGATGAATGTCGCCGATGCGCGGCGACACCGCTTCCACCTGGCCGGGTACCAGGCGTAGGGGGGCGCCCTCTGGCAACAAAGCGCCCTTGGCGTCACGCACGAAGCCCTGAGCGTGCTCGGCACCGCGCAGCATGCCGATCAGCCCCCAGACCCGGTGGTCGTGGATCGGTGTTTGCTGCCCCGGGCCCCACACGAAGCTCACCACCGAGAAACGTTGGCGCGAGTCGCAGTGCAGCAGGTATTGCTGATAGCGCTGTGGGTCGGGCTGGGCGAGGTCGTCCGGCAGCCAGTCGTCATGGGCGACCAGCTCGGCCAGCAGGCCTTGGCCTGCGTCGAGCAGGGTGACTTCGTCAGGCTGTTGGTCAAGCAGCGCGGCGAGGTGGTCAATGAAGTGGCGCAAGCGCTGCGGGTGCAGGGGTTCGGTCATGGTTCAGGCTCTGCTCTCAGGTTTCAGTTAACCCTAGCAAACCTTTTTTCTATTCTCAAAATGCAAAATAAACATAAGCTAATATGCAAATAATGCATTTACAGAATTGACCGTTTGTTTTGAAATTGCCGCAGTGAAAGGCATGAGGATATGCCCAACGTGCATTTCACAGGATGCGTAACACTGATTAGATTATAAAAAGCACCCCGTTAATACCTCGGGGCTATAAACAACCACAGACGAGACCGCACGCGCGGATCGCCTCACATGCCCCAAGCGGGTATCTGGAGACGAACGTGCGTTACTTCAAACAGCTGGCCGCCACCGTGTTGGCCACCACTTTCAGCCTTGCCGCCGCCGCCCAGACCCTGGTGGTCGGTGACCAGAGTTACAACGCGCGTGCAGTGATGGAAGCCGCCGGCGTGCTGGAACAACTGCCTTACACCCTGGAATGGAAGCAGTTCACCGCAGGCTCCCCGGTGGCCGAAGCGCTCAACGTCGGCAGTCTCGATATTGGCCTGCTGGGCGACGCGCCGCCCCTGTTCCTCGGTGCTTTGGGGGCGCCGATCAAGGTGATTGCGGTCAGCCGGCAGAACCTCGAAGGCGTGGCCATCCTGGCGCGCAAGGATTCGCCGATCCACAGCCTGCAGGACCTGCGCGGCAAGCGCGCGGCCATCTGGAAAGGCTCGTGGAGCCAGCAATTGCTGTTCAGTGCCCTGGACAAGGCCGGCGTGCCGCGTGATGCCGTGGAACTGCGTTACCTCAGTGCGCTGGATGCATCCCACGCCTTGGACGGTGGTTCGGTGGATGTGATCGCCACTTGGGAGCCTTACGTCACTCAGCAGGAGCGGCAAGGCGCTCGGGTGCTGGCCACCGCCGATGGGGTAATCCCGGCGCAGAGCTTCGTGGTCGCCAACAGCAAGGCGGTGGAACTCAAGCGTGCGCAGATCGCCGATTTCCTCCAGCGCCTGAAAAAGGCCCGTGACTGGACCTTGAGCGCCCCCGCCAATACCGAGGCCTACGCCGACGCGTGGGCCAAGCTCACCCGTGCTGATCGGGACATCGCCCGTGCCTGGTTCGCCCGTGCACGCACCGACCTCGCGCCGCTGGACCCGCAGGTGATCGCCGATGCGCAGAAAACCGTGGACTTCTTCTCCGGGCTCGGGCTGATCAAGGCATACCCGGCGCAAAGCCTGTTCGATACCTCGTTCAACGCAGCATTCGCCAATAACTAGGCCGCTGCGCAAGGACCGCGGCGACATTCAGATATGAACCTTCCAACAGGAATTCCCCATGAGCAAACGACAGATCAAACTCGGTGCCCTGACCATGGGCAGTGGCGGCCCGGGGCGGCACAACCTGTGGCTCGACCCCGAACTGCCCGCCGACGCCAGCGTGAACATCGACTGGTACATCGCCATCGCCCGGCAGGCGGAAGCCGCGTTGTTCGACCTGATGTTCATCGTCGACAGCCAGTTCATCACCCCCGGCTCGCCTTCGCACTATCTTAATCGGCTGGAACCGTTGACCCTGCTCTCGGCTCTGGCGGTCAGCACCCGCCATATCGGCCTGGTGGGTACCCTTACCACTTCTTACAACGCGCCCTTCAACGTCGCCCGCCGCCTGGCTTCGCTGGACCTGATCAGCAAGGGCCGTGCGGGGTGGAACGTGGTCACCAGCGGCGATGCCGGCACTGCCGGTAACTACGGGCTCGACGAGCATTATGACTACGACACCCGTTACGCCCGTGCCGAGGAGCATGTGCACGTCGTGCAGGGGCTTTGGCAGTCGTACGAAGACGATGCTTTCCCCCGTGATCGGGCCAGTGGCCGGTTCCTCGACCCGACCAAGCTGCATGCGCTCAACCACAAGGGTAAGCATTTCTCGGTCGTCGGCCCGCTCAACATCCAGCGCTCGCCCCAAGGGCAGCCGGTGATCTTCCAGGCGGGCGATTCCGAACAAGGCCGAGCGCTCGGGGCCGCCACGGCTGATGTGGTGTTCACCCACGCTGCCAGCATCGAGCAGGGCCAGGCCTTCTACCGCGACATCAAGCACCGCGCCGCACGCCTGGGCCGCGATCCGGAGCAGTTGTTGGTATTGCCCGGCGCGGAGATCTACGTGGGTGACAACGACGCACACGCCCGTGAGATCGAGCGCCATTACCATCAGGCCGACCACAGTTTCGAACTGGCGTTGAAGGAATTCGGGCGCAACTTCGGCTGGCATGATTTCAGCCAGTACGACCTGGATGCCCCGTTCCCGCAAGAGAGCCTGGCGTTTGCACGGAGCAGCTTTTTCACGAATGCCAAGCGGATTGCCGACCAGGCGCGGGACAAGGCCTTCAGCCTGCGTCAGGCTGTTGAGTTTGGCCGTCAGTTGCGGCCAGGGGCCTTCGTTGGTTCGGCCGAAACCGTGGCGGCGAAGATGGCCGAGTGGTTCGAAGCGCGGGCGCTGGATGGGTTCAATATCTACATTGGTCATCCTGGCCAGTTCCGGCGGTTTACCGAAGAAGTGGTACCGTTGCTGCAGGCGCGTGGGGTGTATCGCACGGCGTATGAGGGCACGACCCTTCGGAAAAGTTTGGGGTTGCCGATACCGCGATCTGGCCGCTAGATCGCCTGGGCCGGCCTCTTCGCGGCTAACAACCGTTCCTACAGGGATCTTCAATCACCTGAAGGATCGGCCTTCGCCGCGAAGAGGCCGGTGCAGATCAGGCGCTGCGGGTGCTGCGACCGGCTTCCTGGTCTGCTACCAGCGCCCGAATCCGCGGAATCAGCGCCTGCCCATACTCCACGGCATCACGCAACTGATCGAAGCCACGGAACAGGAACGTGCTCACGCCCAGGTCGTAGTACGCCAGCGCCGCTTCGGCGACCTGTTCGGCGGTACCGACCAGCGAGGTGGAATTACCGGCCCCGCCACCCAGTGCGGCAATCTCTGTCCACAGCCGAGTGTCGTGGACCTTGCGCTGACTGGCCAGTTGCACCAGGCGTTCGGACCCCACGTTGCTCTTGCCGAAATTCTTCTCGCGGCGGTTGCCCTGGCGGATGCCAATACGCTGCTGTGCATCGGCCAGGATGCGTTCAGCGCGGGCCCAGGCTTCCTCCTCGGTGGCCCCCAGGATCGGCCGCAGCGACAGGCTGAAGCGAATGTGCTGCTCTCGCCCATAGCGAGCGGCGGCCTTGCGCACCTGGGCGATGCGTTCGCGCACCTGCTCCAGCGGCTCGCCCCACATCATGTAGACGTCGGCATGCTTGGCCGCGACTTCTACCGCCGCGTCCGAGGCGCCGGAGAAGTACACCGGCAGCTTGCCCACGGGTTTGACCAAGGTCAGGTTGTCCTCTACCCGGTAGTGATCGCCGTGGTGGTCGAAGGGCGACGTCTGGGTCCAGGTGTTACGCAGCACATCGAGGTATTCGTCGGTGCGTGCGTAGCGGGCCTCTTTGTCGAGAAAGTCGCCGTCGCGCTGCAGGTCACCGCTGTCGCCGCCGGTTATCACGTTGATCGAAGCACGGCCGCGGCTGAGCTGGTCGAGGGTGGCGAATTGGCGGGCGGCGAAGGTCGGTGCCTGGAAGCCGGGGCGGTGTGCCACCAGCAGGCCGATGCGCTCGGTGAGCGCGGCCACGTAGCTGGCGAGAATCATCGAGTCTGGCGCGCTGGTATTCACCGCCAGCAGGGCCTTGTCGAAGCCGGCGTACTCCTGGGCCTGGGCGAAGGCCTTGATGAAGCCCAGGTCAACCTGCGGTCCGCGCGGCGCCTGTGATTCGCTGCTTTCATGGGGGCCTATCAGGCCAATGAATTCGAGGCTCATGCAATGGAACTCCTTTTGTGGCCGACGCCGTGGATCATGGCGCCGAGATGGACCTGCCGTTTACTCATGATCAATACCTCTTTTCAGATGTGCACCAAGGGTCGATCCGTGCAACACGTCAGTGCCGCGCGGCACAACCGTTAAATCGCCACGGGCAACACGCTGCGTGAATGCCCTGGTATCGCGTCGATCAGCGCCCGTGTGTAGGCGCTGGCCGACTTGCTGAGCACCTGCAGCGCCGGCCCTTGCTCGACCACCTGCCCGCGCCGTAGCACCAGCACCTGGTCTGCCATGCTCGCCACCACCGCCAGGTCATGGGAGACCAGCACATAGGCCATGCCGAGCTCGCGCTGCAATTCGTCCAGCAGGGCGAGGATCTGCGCCTGCACAGACACGTCCAGTGCACTGACTGGCTCATCGAGCAGCAGCACCTCTGGCTCAAGTGCCAACGCCCGTGCAATCGCCACGCGTTGGCGCTGGCCACCCGACAATTCCCTGGGCAGGCGATCGAGGAACTGCACTGGCAATTGCACCCGTGTGATCAGCTCGCGCGCCTTGCGCTCTAGTGCCTCGCCCCGGAGCAGGCCGAAAGCGACCAGCGGCTCGACGATGCTGTCGAACACGGTGAAGCGCGGGTCGAGCGCGGCGAACGGGTTTTGCTGCACCAGCTGGATACGCCGGCGCAAGGGGCGGAACTGGCTCCAGCTGTAATCGGTGACGTCCTCGCCGGCGAACACCACCTGCCCTTGACTGGGCTTCTCCAGGCCCAGGGCGATGCGCAGGGCGGTGCTCTTGCCCGAGCCGGATTCGCCGACAATCGCCAGGGTCTGCCCGGCATGCAGTTCAAGGCTCAGGTCGTGCAGGGCGGTGTAGTGCGCGTTGTTGCCGGGCAGCTCGAACCGTTTGCCGACATGACGCAGGCGCAACAGAGGCGTCTGGCCACGCGGTGCGGCTGGCCTGCGCCGTGGCACGAAGGCCGGCGCGGCATCGAGCAGCGCGCGGGTGTAGGGTTGCTGGGCGCCCCAGAGGATGTGCCGGGGCGAGCCGTGTTCGACCTGCTCACCCTGCTTCAACACCAACAGGCGGTCGGCGCGGTCACAGGCCATGCCCAGATCATGGGTGATGATCAGCAGCGAGATGCCACGCTCGGCGACCAGCAGTTGCAGGTGATCGAGAATACGCCGCTGCACGGTCACGTCCAGCGCACTGGTGGGCTCGTCGGCGATGATCAGCCGTGGCTCGCCGGCCAGGGCGATGGCAATCAGCACCCGCTGGCGCATGCCGCCGGACAGCTCATGGGGGTACTGCCGCGCCCGCAGCACCGGCTCGTCAAGGCCGACCTGGTCCAGCAGCGCCAGCACCTCGGCCTCTTGGCCTGGATAGCGTCGTCCACGCGCCAGCTGCAGCGCCTCGGCGATTTGCTGGCCGATCCGTTGGGTGGGGTTAAGGCTGACCATTGGGTCTTGCGGCACCAGGCCGATGGTGCGCCCGCGCAACTGGCGCCTGGCGCGTTCGCTGGCTTGCGCCATATCGACACCATCGACCCATAACTGGCCTTGGTCGATGCGTGCATTGCCCGGCAACAGACCAAGCAGGGCGTTGGCCAGGGTCGACTTGCCCGAGCCTGACTCGCCCACCACCGCCAGGGTCTCGCCCTGGACCAGGCTGAACGACAGCTGGCGCAGGGCCTGGCTGCGTTGCCCGGCGAAGCTGTAGCTGACGCTTAGGTCGCGGACCTCGATCAGGGGGGACTGGCTCATCGGGCATGCTCCTCGGCGCTGCGCGCCAGGTGGTTGAGGCTGAACACCACGGCCACCACGAACAGCCCCGGCAGCAGGGATACCCAAGGGGCGGTGATGAGGAAGTGACGGCCGTTGGCGATCAGCGTGCCCCACTCTGCGGCGGGTGGCGCCGCGCCAAAGCCGAGGAAGCTCAGCCCGGCCGTGGCCAGGATGGCCGCGCCGAAGTCCAGGGTGGCGAGCACCGCTACCGGGCTCCAGGCATTGGGCAGTACATGGCGCAGCAGGGTGCGTGCCCAGCTGGCACCGCACAGGCGTGCGGCCTCCACAAAGGGCAGGGTCTTGATGCGCAGCACTTCGGCTCGGGTGGTGCGGGCAAAACCGGGCAGGATGCCGACGCCCACGGCGATGGCCACCGGCACGGTGCCGAAGCCAATGGCGGTGACGATGGCCAGGGCCAACAGCAGGCCGGGCAGGGCCAGCAGTACGTCGATCAGGCGCATCAACGCCGCCTCGACGCGCCCGCCGGCAAAACCGGCCAGCACGCCCAGGCCCAAGCCGCCCAGCAAGGCGATGGCCACCGCCAGCAGGGCGGCGAGCACCGACAGGCGCGCGCCATACACCACCCGGGTGTAGAGGTCGCGGCCCAGTTCGTCGGTGCCGAACCAGTGCGCCAGGCTGGGTGGACTGAGCTTGTCTGCGGGCGCGGTAGCGTAGGGGTCGAAGCTGCTGAGCCAGTGCGGGGCCAGCGCGCAAAGCAGGGCGAACAGTACGATCAGCAGCGCCAGGCTGAAACCGGGTCGGCGCAGCAGCGGGGCCAACACCTGGTATGCGCGCTGCCAACGCGTGCGACGCTTCCAGGTGGCGGCAGGGCGGGGCTCGGTGAGCGCAGTGTCGAGGGGTGACAGGGGGATGTCGAGGGTCATCTCAGTTCACCCTTACGGTGTGTTTGATGCGCGGATCGAGGTAGGGGTAGAACAGGTCGACGATCAGGTTCACCAGCACGAAGGCCGCAGCCGACGCCCCGACGATCGCCAGCACTACGGGGATGTCCTGGCGCAGCACAGCCTCCTGGGCCAGACGGCCGACGCCGTTGCGCGAGAAGATGGTTTCCACCAGTACAGCCCCGGACACCGTATTGCCGACTTGCAGGCCGACCAGCGTCAATAGCGGCAGCGCCGCGTTGCGCAGGCCATGGCGTGCCTGAACCTGGGCCCGGCTAAGGCCCTTGGCGAAGGCGGTGGTGATGTACGGCTCCTGCCACACGCCCTGAAAGCCGCGTTGCAGCACCTGGGCGTACACCGCGGCGCTGGGGATCGCCAGGGTGATGGCCGGCAGCACCAGGCTGGCCAGGCCTTGGCTGCCGGTGGCCGGAAACCAGCCCAACGCGAAAGCGAACACCTGGAGCAGCAGCAGGCCCATCCAGAACACCGGCACCGAGAAGCCCAGCGAGGGCAGGCGCGCCAGTGCAATCTTCAGTGGACGCCATTGCAGGTAGGCGGTCAGGCAGGCAAGGCCGACACCCGCCAGCAGCGACAGGGCGATGGCGGCACCGGCCAGGGCCAGGGTCTGCGGCAGGCGTTCGGCCAACAGTGCCGTGACCGGTCGGCCCAGCGACAGCGATTGGCCAAGGTCGCCGTGCAGGGCCCGCCACAGCAGGTCGAAATACTGCTCGAACAAGCCTTTGTCCAGCCCGTAGTAAGTGCGTGCTTTGGCCAGGTCCTCAGGCGACAGGCCGTCGGCTTCCATGCCGGAAGCGCTCAGCATGATCGCCAAGGTATCGCCGGGCAGCAGGTAGAGGATGAAGTAGGTGATGGTATAAGCCCCCCACAGCACCAACAGGGCCTGGCCGACGCGGCCGATCAGGTAGCGTCTCATGGCTGGCCAACCTGGATGTCACTGAGCAGGGCGAAGCCTTCGGCAGTCCAGTGGAAGTGCTTGACCCGCGGCGCGGTGGCGGCCTGCCAGACGCGCTCGTACAGCGGGAACGCCGACGCTTCGTCGACCAGCAGGTCCTGCAGTTGGCCGTAGGCCTGGGCCCGTTGCGTGTCGGCAGTGGCGGTGATACCGCTGTCGAACAGCGCCTGAGCTTTGGCCAGGGTGGTGGGCTCGTAGGTGTTGGTGGCGAGCGTGGCGCTGTTGGCGGCGCGCGGGTCGAGGATGGTCTGCAGGATGATCGGGTCGGCGCGGGTCATGTAGGTGGAGGTGAGGTCGTAGGTGCCTGCCGAGTTGCCGGTCACCCACTCGGCGCGGGTCAGTACGTTCAGCTTGAGGTCGATACCCACTTTGCGCAGTTGGTCCTGTACCAGCACGTCACCGGCGCTTTCGGCGGGTGTGAGGTTGTATCGCAGCGTCAGGCGCTGGCCGTTCTTGTGTCGGTAGCCGTCGTCGCCTTTGTGCCAGCCGGCGGCGTCGAGCAGTTGCTCGGCGCCTTTGGGGTCGTAAGCGAGCTTGTCGGCTTGGGCTTTGAAGAACGGTGTGGTGACGTCGTATACGCCACTCACCACCGGGAACGCACTGTTGTAGACGGTGTGCGCGTAGCTGGTGCGGTCGATGGCCTTCTGCAGCGCCAGGCGGACTTGGCGGTCACCGAGCAGCCGGTCGTTGCGGGTGTTGGGGTAGAGGTTCAGCGCCGGGCCCGGCAGCGAACGGCTCTGGATGGTCGCGCCCTTGGACTGAAACAGCTTCAGGTCGACTTCCGAGAACGGGTTGCGTGGCCACAGGATGTCGGCCTTGCCTTGCAGGAACAGGCCGTTGCGCACGCTCTCTTCGGGGATGTAGCTGATGTCCACGGTATCCAGGTACGCCGGGCCCTGGTTGCGCACGTTGGCCGATGGCCAGGCGTAATCAGCGCGCTTGACCAGGCGTGCGCCGACCTCCGGGGTGTAGTGATCGAGGATGAATGGCCCGGTACCGATGATCTTGCCCAGCGAGCGTTGCTGCGCGCTCAGCCGGTACGAGGCCGGGGCGAGAATGGCCAGGTTGGTGGTGGACGTGGCCTGAAGGAAGCCCGCGTTGGGTTTTGCCAGGACCAGGCGCACGGTGAAGTCGTCGATCACCTCGGCGTGGTCGTAGCCGGCGAGGTAGGTGGCACCGAAGGTGGCCGGCAACTGGCTGGCGAACGCTTTGTTGCTGTCGAAGGCGGTTTTCACGGCGTGAGCATCGAAGCGTTCGCCGTTGCTGAAGGTGACGTCCTCGCGCAGGTGGAAGGTGTAGCTCAGGGCATCGGCACCGACCTCCCAGGTTTTCGCCAGCCACGGAATGATGCGGCCGGTCTGCGGGTCTTGGTCAGTGAGCGACTCGGCGACGTTGCGCAGCAGCACGCGGTGTTCGAGCCAGTAGACCTGAAAGGGGTCGACGCTGACCAGCGTGGTGTTGTCACCCCAGAAGGCGATGTTGAGGGTCTTGCTGGTTGAGGTGTTGTCGGCCGGCGAGCAGGCGGTGAGGGCCAGGGCCAGGGTGCCGATGGCGAACAGCTGGTGCAGTGGGGGCATGGGATTCGTCCTTCAATGAATGGGGGCTCTCCTGTTCCGGCCAATTCAGGAACAGGCAAAAGGTGCCTTAGAGTCAGTCCTGGTAATCGCGACCCTCGCGATCCAACTGCCGAATCAGCGCATCCCAATGCCGCTGGATGCCTTCCCCCTGACCATCGGAAAACCGTTTGGACTGCTCATGCACCTTGGCAATCGCCGCCTCTGAGGCATGTAACAGTTGGTCGTTGCCCCCGGCCTGGGCGGCGACCTGGATGTTGCAGGCCCGCTCCAGCCCATGCAGCTCACGGAACGCGTGTTCCACGCTGACACCTCCGGTCAGCAGCCCGTGGTTGCGCAAAATAAGAATGTTGCTGTCGCCCAGATTGGCCACCAGCCGTGCTTGCTCGTCCAGGTCCAGGGCGACGCCTTCGTAGTCGTGGTAAACCACGCGGCTGTAGTAGGCCAAGGCATGCTGGGAGATCGGTAGCAACCCGTCGCGCTGGGCGGACACCGCCGCGCCGTCGCGAGTATGGGTGTGCAGCACAGCCTTGAGATCAGGCCGTGCGCGGTGGATGGCGCTGTGAATGACGTAGCCGGCCTGGTTGATGCCCAGCCCCAGCGGGTCGTCGATGATTGCGCCGTCGACGTCGACCTTGACCAGGTTGGAGGCGGTAATTTCGTCGAACAGCAAGCCGAAGGCGTTTATCAGAAAATGCTCGTGCGGCCCCGGCACGCGGACCGAGAAGTGCGTGTAGATGTGGTCGGTCCAGCGCAGCAGCGCAGCCAGACGGTAAGCGGCGGCCAGCTTGACCCGCACCTCCCACTCTTCGGCGCTGACCCGGTCGCGTACGTTGTAGGTGCTGGTGGTGACGGCAGACAGTGGACTCATGGGTGCTCTCCGGTAATCAATAGCCGCGCGCCGTGTCGACCAGGTTGGCCAGGGGCGCCTGCTCGCGGTAGCGGTGGAAGTTAGCGATGAAGGCGTCGAGGAAGGCCGGGTAGCCGTCCTCGGAAATGGCCGAGGTGTGTGGTGACAGGAACACCCGTGGGTGGTGGTACAAAGGGTGGCCTGCCGGCAGTGGCTCGGGTTCGGTGACATCCAGGCTGGCCCGGCCGATCAAGCCGCTGTCCAGGGCGTCGAGCAGGGCCTGTTGGTCGATCAAGCCGCCGCGGGCAATGTTGATCAGGTGCAGGCCGGGGCGGGCATAGGCCAGGACCTGGCGGTCGATCAGGCCACGGGTGGCCACAGTGAGCGGGGCGGCCAGCACCAGATGGTCGCTGCCGGCGAACAGCTGTCGCAGGTCGGCCACACGTTCTACGCCAGGGATATCGGCGATGGCCTGGCCGGGGCGGCTCAGGGCCAGAACCCGAAGCCCCAGGGCCACGGCCTTGCGCGCCAGGCTCTGGCCAATACTGCCGAAGCCGAGGATGCCCAGGGTGCGGCCACGCAAAGGTGCCAGCGGGGTCAGGCGCCAGTCGGCGTCCTTGACCCACAGACCGGGCAGTTGCTTGGCGGCGGCGAACACCAAAGCCAGGGCAAACTCGGCCACTTGTTCGGCATTGGCGCCTTTGCCGCTGGTTACCGTTGCACCCTGGAACACCCAGTCGGGGTAGAAGTCGATGCCCGAAGACACCAGTTGCACCCACTTCAGGCCCCAGGGCCACCCGGGTGGCGGGGTGCCTACGCGTCGCCCACGCACATTGATCGGGCGCAGGATGAACACATCGGCGGGGGCTTCGACAGCCAACTGGTCGGGGGCGATATCAATGACTTCATGGCCTGGCAAGTGTTCGCGCAGGTGCTGGTTGGCCTGGTCGTCGAGCTGGCTGGCGATGATCGAGTGGTTCATGCCTGTACCTCCGTCAGCGCGGCACGGCCGACCTGGCCGAACACTACATCGTCCTGTGGGGTGTGGATCCGGCTGCAGAGTACATCGCGGTAGTGGCGCTCCAGCGGGTTGCGCCGCGACAGCCCGGGATTGCCGGCGGCCTCGACGGCCAGTTCCACGGCCTGGATGGCGTTGGCGCTGACCAGATGCTTGAGCTGCCCGGCATGCTGGGGTGAGATGTGCCCGGCGGCGGCACCGTCGAGCAGGCTCTGGTTGGCGAACAGCAGGGTATCGATGCGGCCCAGGACATGCTGGAAGCGTGGCAGGCTGGCCAGCGGCGCCCCCAGGTTGGAAGGTGTGCGCTGCTTGAGAAAGCCCGCCAGCCAGTCGCGCGCGGCGCGGGCCACGCCGTCGTATACGGCCGGCAGTAGCACCGCCATCCACAGTAGGCTCTCGCCGTCGAGTTCGGCCTTCGGGGCACTGGCGGGGCTGACGCTGACGGCGTGGTCGAGGGGAATCAGCACATCGTCGAAGCGCACTTCGTGGCTGCAGGTGGCGCGCATGCCCAGGTGGTCCCAGTCATCGATGATCGTGATGCCAGGCGTGTCGCGGTGCACAAGGAAGCCGCCGACCAACGGGTCGGTGTCGTCGCTGCGGCCCCACACCAGGTACCAGGTCAGGCCGTGGCTGCCGGTGGAGTAGATCTTTCGCCCGTTCAAGCGCCAGCCTTCGGCCGTGCGGCGCGCCACGGTGGCGGGCAGGCCACCACGGGCCGGGGTGCCCAGTTCAGGTTCGACGCGCAGGGCGTTGATCAGCGCGCCGTGCCGCACGGCATCGTAAGCCACGCGCTGGCGCAGAGGCTCGGGCCAGCGTGCTTCGTCCTGCAGGCGAAAATGTTGCAGGTATTGCATCACCAGGATCAGCGCGGTGGCCGGGTCACCCTTGCCGACCGCGCCGATCACCCGGCGGGCGCTGGCAAGGTCCGCGCCGCCTCCGCCGAGGGCACGGGGTACGGTGAGGGCGAGCAGCCCGTGGCGGTGCAGCAAGTGGAAGTTGTCGTGGGGGAACTGGGCGCTGCGGTCGTAGCGCTCGGCGTTAGCTGCGAGGGCCTGCGTCAGCTCGGCGAGCGCGCTGTCGGACGGTTGACTCATGAAGCTCATCCCTGAATGACGGTGTACTGCTTAAGACCGTATTCGTATGGATGAAGGCTGTAAAAGTCTTTTTAGTTCTATGCTAATTATTAGTTTTTCTAATTTAGTATCTTTCTGGTTATGCGCATATTGCATTTATAGTTAGGGCCGTATTGCAACCCTTTCGCCACACAAGGCTGCACAGGCCAGTGATCTCAACCCAGCAATCGATGTCCCGCCACCTCACCAAAAAGCTCCACTGGCTCCTGCAAATTACCCAGGTAGCGCGGATGGAACAGCCACAGATCCACCTGCGGCTTGAAATCGCTGATATTCAGTACATCCAGCGCATTGCGGTGCCGGCTGGTCTGCAGCAGCGGCTCGGGAACCAGTCCCAGGCCTTGGCCATTGGCGACCAGCCCCAGTTGCAACTCGGTGCCGAAGGTTTCCAGGTTGATCGACAGGCTCAGCCCTTGCTCACTCAATGCCCGTTGTAACCCGGCGCGGAAGCCACAGCCATCCGGGTTCAGCACCCAGCCGCGGGTGTAGCAGTCCTTGAGTTTGTAACTGCGCTTGCCGGCGCCGCCCTTGGCCGTGACCACCTTCAGCGGCATGCGCGCGATCGACTGGCTGGCGATCCCTTCGGGGAAAATCTTGCCTGGCGGGAACAGTGCCGCCGCAGCGTCCAGCTCACCATTTTCCATACGCGCGATCAGGCTGCTGCCCCAGCCGCTGGTGACCTGGGTGCGCAGTTGAGGGTAGGTCTCGCGGATCTGTGCCAGGGCGTCGAGCAGCACAACGTCGCCCAACGTCTGCGGCACACCCAGGCGCAAGGTGCCCGATGGCGCGCCATCGTTGGCTACCAGTTCACGCAGTGAGTCTATTTCGCGCAGGATCGCCTTGCACTGCTCGTAGACCCGCAAGCCCATGGGGGTGGGTTTGAGCGGCTTGGTGTTGCGGTCGAGGAGGGTGGCGCCGAGGTCTTCCTCGAAATTCTGCAGCCGGCGGGTGATGGCCGGCTGCGTCAGTTGCAGGGCCTCGGCGGCAAGGTTGGTGGACTGGCAACGAATGACGGCGACAAAGGCGTCCATATCATCGATTTTCATAATCGGCGCTCTCTGGGTCGAACGGGAAAAAATCTGGCATCAGCATCATCGCACTGGAGGGCAGTGCCATCGGGATGATTTTAGAAGACAAAACGCATATTAGGTTATTCCTAAAATCAATTTAATTTATTTGAAGGATCTCGCTAGAGTCGCTTGACCCGGGCCGCATGAGGCCGCCCGCCAAGACACCGAGGAGCATCATGTCCATCCGAACGAAGCTGCTGACCGTTGCCGTTGCCCTGCTGCTGGCCGGTCATGCTGGCGCCGGCGAGCGCCTGACCCTGCGCATCGGCGACCAGAAGGGTAACATGCGCGCCCAGCTGGAGGCCGCCGACGCTCTGCGCGACCTGCCCTACGATATACGCTGGGCTGAGTTCCCCGCCGCCGCGCCGCTGGCCGAGGCGCTCAACGCTGGGGCGATCGACGCCGGCATCATTGGTGATGCGCCACTGCTGTTCGTGCTGGCCTCCGGAGCACCGGTCAAGGCCATCGCAGTGGACAAGTCCGACCCTTATGGCACGGCGTTGCTGGTGCGGCCGGAGGCGCCGCTGCGCAGTGCAGCCGAGCTCAAGGGCAAGCGCATCGCCACCGGGCGAGGGTCGATCGGGCACCACCTGGCGCTCAAGGCGCTGGCCCAGGCAGGGCTGACTGAGAAGGACGTGGAGTTCCGTTTCCTTGGGCCGGTGGACGCCAAGATCGCCCTGGCCAACGGCTCGGTGGATGCCTGGTCGACCTGGGAGCCTTACACAGCGCTGGCCGAGTTGAGTGGGCAGGGCCGTGTGTTGGTCAACGGTCGCGGCCTGTCCAGCGGCAACAGTTTTCTTGCCGCCACCGACAAGGCGCTGGAGGAGCCTGCGCGTCGTGCGGCGCTGCAGGACTATCTCAACCGCCTGGCCGCAGCCCAGGTGTGGGCCAACCAACACCTGGATACCTACTCGAGAACCTTGGCAGCGATCATTGGCTTTCCGGTAGAGGCCGCCCGCTTGCAATTCGAGCGTCGGCAGTTGCGCTGGCAGGTAATCGACACGCAAACCGTAGCCGAGCAGCAGGACACCGCCGACTTCTACCACGCCCACGGCCTGATGACCGAGCGCCTCAATGTGGCCCCGACCTTTGCCACCGGTTTCACCCTTCCCGCCGCCGCCAAGCTTGCAGCGCAACCCTGATCCCGGAGACGTACCCATGACCTTTAAACCCCTGCGTCAATTGGGCCTGGCGCTGCTCGCCAGCGCCTTGCTGCCAAGCCTTGCCAGCGCCGAGCAGACCTTGCGCATCGGCTACCAGAAGTCCTCGACCCTGCTGACCCTGCTGAAGGCCCGGGGCAGCCTCGAACAGCGCCTGCAGGCCGAGGGCATTCGTGTGACCTGGCACGAGTTCCCCAGCGGTCTGCCGCTGCTGGAGGCCCTGAACCTAGGCAATGTCGACCTCTCGGCGGACGTTGCCGACACCGTGCCGGTATTCACTCAAGCGGCAGGCGCCCAGTTGACCTATTTCGCCCGGGAAGCACCTTCGCCGACCGCCCAGGCGATCCTGGTGCCGGCGGATTCACCGCTCAAGACCCTGGCCGACCTCAAAGGCAAGCGTGTGGCGGTGACCAAAGCCGCTGGCAGCCACTATCTGTTGATCCAGGCCCTGGCCAAGGCTGGGCTGACCTTCAAGGACATCACCCCGGCGTACCTAATCCCCGCCGACGGCCGCGCCGCCTTCGAGAACCACAAGGTCGATGCCTGGGTAACCTGGGACCCTTACGTGGCCAGCGCCCAGCGTCAGCAGAACGCACGGATCCTGGCCGACGGTAGCGAACTGGCCAGTTACCAGCGCTATTACCTCGCCGGCAGCGACTATGCCAAGGCACATCCTGAGGTATTGCAGCAGGTGTACCTGGCATTGCGTGAAGCCGGCGCCTGGACCAAGGCCAACCCCGAGGCCGCTGCCCGCATCCTTGGCCCGCTGTGGGGGAATCTGGACAGCGCCACGGTGCAGCAGGCCAACGCCCGGCGCAGTTACGATGTGCAGCCGGTGAAGCTGGACAACCTGACCGAGCAGCAACGGATTGCCGACGCGTTCTATCGCGAGGGGTTGTTACCCAAGGCGGTGGATACCAGTGCGGTGGACGTGTATCAGCCGCCTAGCAACTAGCGTGGTGTTTCAGAAGTACCACTGAAAATCAGCTGCAGTGCCCGCACCGCGCGGGCACCGCCTTCTCCGGTGGATCCAGCACAACCCAACGATGCCTTGAGCCTCCTCGACAAACCGGACTCACAGCTCATTCTCCGCGTGCTCCAGTGACTGGAATCGTCGTGCTTACCCTGCAATACCTCATCACCACTTGCTGACTCCTCTCATTCGAGCAATTTGCATGCTCACATACGATAAGCCGTGATTATTCCACCTGAGGAAATGTTTGCAGGCGGGGTTTTCTATCGCCATAATTGGTACGTAATTACATGTTACATAACACAGTACAAAATCGTAGGAGCAAGCATGGCCCGTGGCGGCATCAACAAGGTGGTAGTGCAGCAGGCGCGTCAGGCACTGATCGCCCGGGGTGAGAACCCCAGCATCGATGCCATACGTATCGAATTGGGCAATACCGGCTCCAAAACCACGATTCACCGCTACCTGAAGGAACTGAACGGCCAGCAGCCGGTGGCTTCCGAAGGCGGGGTCGCGCTGAGTGATGTGCTGAGCCGCCTGGTTGGGCAACTGGCAACCCAGCTGCAGGACGAGGCCGACCTGAAGATCGAGCAGGCCGAGAGCACCTTCACGCAACAGCGCGAGACGCTTGAGGCGCAGCTGGAAATCGCCCAGCAGGCACTGGCTGCAGCGCACCAGCAACACAAGATCGATGCAGCGGCATTGGCTGCAGAGACAGAAAAACTGTTGTCCACGCAGCGCACGCTGCAAGCCGAACAGCTGCGCAGTGCCAGCCTCAACCAGTCGCTGGGTGAGTTGCAGGTGCGCCTGGCTGACAAGGACGAGCAGGTCAAATCGTTGGAGGACAAGCACCGCCATGCCCGCGACGCCCTGGAGCACTACCGCAATGCCAGCCGTGAACAGCGTGAGCAGGAACAGCGCCGCCACGAAGCGCAGTTGCAGCAGATGCAGGTGGAATTACGCCAGATGCAGCAGGGCATGATCGTCAAGCAGGACGAACTTACCCGCTTGCACCGTGACAATGAGCGGTTGCTGGGAGAGCATCGTCAGGCGGCCAGTGAATGCCGGGCGCAGGATGAGTTGCTGGAACAACGCGATGCGCAGATCCAAGGCCTGCGCACGATCCTGGCCCAGGCACAAGGCGCCAGCGAAGAGATGCGCCGGCAGCTGGATGTGCAAGCCCAGAACCTTGAAACCAGGCGCGACGTGTGCGCCGAGCAGGCGCGGCAGTTGCAGTGGCTTGAGGAACAATTGAAGGCACGCGACGAGGCGCTGGCGCAGTGTCGCGCGCAGTTGGCCCCGCTCGCAGATTAATCAGACGTTTCCTGGCGGGTGGTTTCTTCCCTGTCTTTCCTGATTGCTGGCCTTTATCGCCGGCAAGCCATGTGCTATCCCTTGGGAACGGGCTTGCCGGCGACGGCCACAACAGGCAACGGTCAGCCTTCGGCGCGCCTGGCGGCCTCTACGCCCGCCGCCGACAGCTTGATCGGGTAGTGCACGCTGATCTGGTGATCACTGCTTACCGCCACGCTACCGTCGTGAATCAAACCGGCTTCCTGCAACGTCTTGAGCATGCCGGCCACCGCCTTTTCGCCGCGGTAGTTGTCCAGTACTTCCTTGCCTAGCCCTTCGGGGTGCGCATGCAACAGGCGGGTAAGTACTTCGGTCTTCAATGCATCGTTACTCATGTGCGGCCTCACTTGCCGTGCTTGGACTGAAGGGCTTTGGCCTGCTCCAGGTGCTGTTCGAGTTTGGGCAGCGTTTCGCTGGCAAAGGCCTTCAGTTCAGCCTTGTCGGACGATGCAGCCTCTTTCTTGAACAGCTCCACCGCTTTTTCGTGAGCGTCGACCTGGTTGTTGAGGTACGACTTGTCGAAGGACTCATCGCGCCACTCCAGGATCATTTTCTTGATCTTGTCGGTCATCGCGGCTTCATCCGGAACCGAAATGTCCAGTTTGCGGGCAATGTCGCCGAGTTTCTGGTTGGCCTGGGTGTGGTCGGTGACCATTTGCTGGGCGAATGTCTTGATCTCGGCGTTCTGGCTTTTCTCCTGAGCCAGCTTGCCAGTCACCACTTCGGCAATGCCGGCTTCGGTGGCCGCATCGACGAAATCATCGGAAGTCGCGGCCATTGCTTGCACCGATGCCAGGCCCAACACCATGGAAAAACCAACGCGTCTGATGAAGAGACTCTTCATGCTTCACTCCTTTAAACCGTGGCGCGACCTCAATGTCGCGTACGGTTGAGGGGGAAGGCGGGGCAAAGGTTTAATCTTTTTTGCCGCCGGTTCCGACCGTGCGACGCTGAACTATAGTGAAGACGGCGAACGCGGTACGGCCAGGGATTCCAATGTGCGCAGCCAGGAAACAGGACGACGATGGGCTTTACGCCATAAGTGGCGAGGGCCGCGCGGTGGCGCTGTTCCGCCTGGTACTGGCGTTCATGCTGGTGGTGATGCTGGCATTTGTACTGGTGGAAGGTTGGCGCATCTGGCGCGACTACCGCTTTGCCTATAACAATGCCGAGAACATGGTCAGCAACCTGGCCCGAGCCACGGCGCAGCACGCCGAGGACGCTATCCGCCAGGTCGACGCCATTACCGCAGCCTTGGCCGAGCGGCTGGAAGGCGATGGTTTCGATCACATCGACCGGCCCCGCCTGCACGCCTTGCTGGCCCAGCAAAAAAGCATCATGCCGCAGTTGCACGGGCTTTTCGTTTACGGCCCGGACGGCAGCTGGATCGTCACTGATCAGGCGGCAATCCCGCCCAACGCCAATAACGCCGACCGGGACTACTTCGCCTATCACCGCAGCCATACCGACCCTGGTGTACGTATCGGTTCGGTGGTGCGCAGCCGTTCCACCGGCGACCTGATCATTCCTATTTCCAGGCGCCTGGAGTATGCCGACGGCAGCTTCGCCGGCGTATTGCTCGGCACCATCAAAGTGGAGTGGTTCGTGCGTTACTACGGCGACTTCAAGATCGACGAACGCGGCGCGCTGGTGCTGGCCAAGCGCGACGGCACCCTCCTGGTACGGCGCCCGTTCGTGGAACAGGTGATAGGCCGAAGTCTTGCCAACAGTGAGATCTTCCGCAACCACTTGCCGTATGCCACAGAAGGGGTAGCCGAGGCGGTAGCGGTCGTCGATGGTACCCCTCGGCTGTATGGCTACCGCGCGTTGTCCAGCTACCCGTTGGTTGTGGAGGCGGGGCTGTCGCGTGAATCCATTGTCGCGCCCTGGCGGTACGATGCGATCAAGTCGGTGGCGGTATTGCTGCTGTTGTTGGTAGGGCTGGCAGCGTTTGGCGGGGTGGTGCTGCGCCAACTGCGCGAGCGGATCGCCATCGAGCGGGCCCTGCTCCAGGCTCACCAGACGCTGAAAGCGTTGGCCTTGACCGACAGCCTTACCGGGCTGGGTAACCGTCGGCGGCTGGATGGGGTGTTCGAACCTGAGCTGCGCCGTGCACGGCGCCAAGGCTACCCCCTGGCGCTGGTGATGCTAGACCTGGATTACTTCAAGGCCTACAACGACCGCTACGGCCACCCGGCTGGCGACCAATGCTTGCGACGCTTTGCCGAAGTGCTGCAGCAGGCCTTGAAACGGCCAGCCGATCTGGCGGTGCGCTATGGTGGGGAGGAGTTTACGCTGTTGCTGCCCGATACCGATGGCCGCGGGGCGGAAATGCTGGTGCAGGAGTTACAGCAGCTGGTGCGCCGACAGGCACTGGAACATGCCGCTAGCCCATTGGGGAGGGTGTCGTTCAGTGCCGGGATCGCGGTGGTCGACCTGGCGCGGGAGGGCGTCACTGCCGAGGTGCTGGTCGCGGCGGCGGACGGGGCGTTGTACCAGGCCAAACAGCAGGGGCGGGATGGGTATTGCGTGGCGGGAAATGTGGCGGCGGGGTAGGGTTGCTGACCTGGATGGAGATTGCGCAGGCGCCATGCGTCGCGATGAAACGCTAAAGCCCCAGACGCATTGCACAACGCCCGCTGAGACCGTGAGCATGTTCGCTGGCGAGGATGCTCTGGAGTCGTTCGCAAAGCCGGCTTTCCTGAAGCATCTCAAACCCTAAACGGGCATAAAACGGCGCATTCCACGGCACATCCACAAAGGTGGTCAGCGTCAGCTCGCGCACACCGGCGCAGCGCCCTGCATCGACCACTTGCTGCAGCAACCGGCGCCCAACACCTTGCCCTTGGGCCTCCTGGCGAACCGATATTTCATGAAGGTGCAATGCCTGATCCGCCAGCCGCGCGCAGGCAAAACCCACAATGCGCCCAGCCGGGTCCTGCGCCACCCAACTACCACCCGCCTCGACGAAAGCCCTGTGCGCCGCGCAATCCATGACTTCGCCTTGCGCCAGCCAGGCCAGTGCCGGCCAACTGACAAAAGCCTGGGCTGCCGAGCGCTCGACGTCCGGCAGCGACGTGATGTCCCGGTCAAGGGTAGGGCGGATAAGCATGAGTCACTCCTGTCGTTCTAATCCGTCGCCAGCACCTGCGGCTGTAATTGCCAGCGCACCGAGCTTACACCTTTCTCCAGGCTGACCCTGCTGACCAGGCGCTCCAATTGCGCCGGCGCCTGCGTGGTGCCCAATAGCTCGGCGCGCACTTCCAGGCGCGCAGGGTTGTCCAGGTCCTGGCTCTGCAACGACTGCAGGCGCAGTTGTGGGTCGCCCAGGCTATGCAACATCAGGCTACGCACCTGGATCTCATCCTCGCCGCGGCAGACGATGCGGACTTCGAAATGCTGTTCCACCTCGCTGGCCGGCACTACATCCTGACGGTCGAGGCGCTGGGCGATATCACGCAACAAGATGTTGGCGCAGAGCACCACCAGGCTACCCAGCGCCGCCTCCATCATCAGCCCGAGGCTGCACAGCACGCCGACCGCAGCCGTGCACCACAAGGTGGCCGCGGTGTTCAGGCCACGTACATTGAAACCATCGCGCATGATGACACCACCGCCGAGAAAGCCGATGCCCGACACCACATAGGCTGCGACGCGCGACGCATCGGCAGGCGCCATGCCTGGCACCGCCTGGGTCATCAATACGAACAGGCAGGCACCGGTACTGACCAGCGCATTGGTGCGCAGCCCAGTCAGGCGTTGGCGCAATTGCCGCTCGGCACCGATCAGCGCCCCCAGCACCAGGGCAATGCTGACGCGCAGCAGAAATACTTTCCAATCCATAGCAAACCTCTTCCGCAGGCACACGCCCGCATGAACGCCATCAGTTGGCGCGGTTGAAATAACCAGAAAATTGCGCAGGACCACGAGGAGGGAAGGAGAAGCGGGGGTTACAGGAAACCACCGTCTTGCCAGAGCGGCCAGACAGTGCAGAACACTGCCGGGCTAGCGCGCCACGCGGGCCTGTCGCAAGCGACTGGGGCTACTGTCCAAGGCAGGTCTCCTGTTGAGGAAGGCAAAATTGCGTCGCGGACCATACGCCGCAGGGCAGAGCAGGTCAAGGGCAAACACATGACAATGGCTTCATCCGTGAACGGCCTGCAGCCGGTCACGCCCACATGGAAAAAAACCTGGGCAGCCGGTAACCTTGCGCCTCCCTTTGCCATCACCCGGACCGTTCCATGCTGTTCAATCTCGCCGTATTGTTCGGCACCCTGGTGGCCATGGAGGGCGTTGGTACGCTGGCTCACAAGTACATCATGCATGGCTGGGGCTGGTGGCTGCACCGATCGCACCATGAGCCACACCTGGGCATGCTCGAAACCAACGACCTGTACCTGGTGGCCCTGGGGCTGATCGCCACGGCGCTGGTGGCGCTGGGCAAAAGTGGTTATGCGCCTTTGCAGTGGGTAGGCGGTGGTGTGGCAGGGTATGGCGCACTGTATGTACTGGCCCACGACGGTTTCTTTCACCGGCATTGGCCGCGCAAGCCGCGGCCGGTCAACCGCTACCTGAAACGCCTGCACCGCGCACACCGCCTGCACCATGCGGTGAAGGGGCGCACGGGGAGCGTGTCGTTCGGGTTCTTCTATGCGCCGCCGCTGAAGGTGTTGAAGCAGCAACTGCGCAGCAGGCGCAGCCCATCATGACGCACGCCTGGCAGGCCGTACCTGCAGGGATTGAGTGACCTCAGTTCACGGTTTCACCTTTGGGCTCTGCCGTCACATGCCCGCGGCTCACCCACCAGCCAAACCCGGCCGCAGTAAAGAACATGATCAAGCTGTACAACGCAGCCGGCACCGCCATGGTCGCGTTGTTCAGCAGCGAAGGGCTCAACGCCAGGGCAATCGCCAAGGTCCCGTTATGGATGCCAATTTCCATACCAATGGCAATCGCCTGGCGCTTGGGAATGTTCAACAGCCGCGGCACCCAATAGCCCACCGTCAGGCTCAGCAGGTTGAACAGGAGCGCCGCCAGGCCCACCACCGGTGCGTACTCGACCACTGTCTGCCAGTCCTTGGCCAGTGCCAGGACGATGGTGAAGGCCAGGAACAGCGCAGCCACCAGCTTCATCGGTTTTTCCATGCGCGCAGCGAACGCCGGGGCAAAATGGCGAATCAGCATGCCCAGCGCCACCGGCAGCAAGACGATGGCGAACACCTGCATGACCTTGGCGAACTGCAGTGGAATAGCCTGGTCCGAGGCCATGAACCAACTCAGCGACAGGTTCACCAGCAACGGCATGGTCAGGATCGCGATCAGTGAGTTGACCGCCGTCAGGGTGATGTTCAACGCCACGTCGCCGTGGGCCAGATGGCTGAACAGGTTGGCCGTGGTACCGCCCGGCGAAGCAGCCAGCAGCATCAACCCCACTGCCAGGGCAGATTCCAGGCCAAAGCCGTTGGCGATCAGGAAGCACACCAGCGGCAACAGCAGGATCTGGCACACCAGGCCCACCACCACGGGCTTTGGGTACTTCACCACGCGAGCGAAGTCGGCCAGGGTCAGCGACAATCCAAGGCCAAGCATGATGATGCCCAGTGCAAGCGGCAGAAACGCAGTGAGCAGGGGCGAGGCGGTCATGAGGGAGATCTCGGGCGAAGGATCTGAAGCAGTGTAGGTCGGCCTTGATTGATAGCTAATTGCAAAGGGCCAGCTCTTGGTAACCGTTTGTTACTACGCGCAGCGGCTGGCGAGGCTGCATGCCGCATTGCAGCAGGCATGCAGGCGAAGTAGCATTCCGTTTTTACCTTAGGATTAGCCTGATATGCCGTTCCAGCAAGGTCTGCTTGCCACCCCGGTGCCGGCCCACGCCCGTCACCTGTTCTTCACCCTGCAGTCGCCCGAGGCGTTGCCTGCCGCGCTGGATGCCTTGCTGCCGCAGGTCGATGGCAAACAGTTGCTGCTGGGCGTAGGCGCCCCCCTGGCCAAGGCCCTGGGCCGGGAAATACCAGGCCTGCGCCCGTTCCCGCTGCTGGATGCTGCGGTGGAGAACCCCAGCACCCAACACGCCCTGTGGCTGTGGCTGCGTGGCGACGAACGTGGCGACCTGCTGCTGCGCGCCCAGGCCCTGGAGCAGGCGCTGGCTCCCGCGCTGGGCCTGGCCGACAGCGTTGATGGCTTCCTGCACCGGGGCGGCCATGACCTTACCGGTTATGAAGACGGCACCGAAAACCCGGTAGACGAAGAGGCGGTGCAAGCGGCCATTGCCGCAGATGGCGCCAGCTTTGCCGCGTTCCAGCTGTGGAAGCACGACCTGCAATACTTCAAGTCGCTGCCCCAGGCAGACCAGGACAACATCATCGGCCGTCGCCTGAGCGATAACGAAGAACTCGACGACGCCCCCGAGTCCGCGCACGTCAAGCGCACCGCCCAGGAAAGCTTTGAACCCGAGGCGTTCATGGTCCGTCGCTCGGTAGCCTGGGCCGACCAACGCGGCGCCGGCCTGGCCTTTGTCGCGCTGGGCAAGAGTTTCGAGGCATTCGAAGTGCAGCTGCGGCGCATGAGTGGCCTGGAAGACGGCATCATCGACGGGCTGTACCGCTTTAGCCGCCCGCTGACGGGGGGCTACTACTGGTGCCCGCCAATGAGCGAGACGGGTGTCGATCTGAGCTCCTTGCTGCGGGCCTGATCTCTAAACATCCAGATACAGAAACACCCGCAGGCAAGGGACAGAGCGGCTAGGCTTGAAAGTTTCCGATTCATGACGGGGGATTTTCCATGTACGCACGTCGTGAAGTCCTACGCGCAGGTGCAACATTGGGGTTGCTGGCCGCCGCCAGCCCTTGGCTGCACGCTGCCGTGCCGGCGGGTTTGCTGGCCCGTAAAGTCCCGTCCACCGGTGAAGCATTGCCGGTGATCGGTGCCGGTACTTCGGGCAGTTTCGAGGTAGAAAGCGGTTCGCCCCAGTACCTTCAGCTCAAAACGGTGCTGAAGGCATTTTTCGAAGGCGGCGGCCGGGTGATCGACACCTCGCCCAACTACGGGGGCGCCGACAGCATTCTCGGCCAGTTGCTGGAAGAGGGCGGCTGGCACCGCCAGTGCTTCCTGGCCACCAAGATCGCCGCCAATAGCCGGGCTGAAGCCCAAGCGCAGTGGGCCGGCAGCCTCAGGAGCCTGCGCACCGACAAGGTCGACTTGCTGCAGATTCACAACCTGCGCGACTGGCAGACCCAGCTGCCTTATGCCCGCGAGCTGAAGCAGCAGGGCGGCACGCGTTATGTCGGCATCACCCATTACCTGAACAGTGGCCACGACGACGTCGCGCGTATCGTGCGAAGCGAGCCGCTGGACTTCATCCAGATCAACTACTCGGTCAACGCCCCTGACGCTGCCCGTGAACTGCTACCGCTGTGCCAGGACAAGGGCGTTGCGGTGTTGATCAATCGGGCCTTCGACGATGGTCGGCTGTTCGCTCGGGTCAAGGGCCAGGCCTTGCCGGGCTGGGCCGCCGAAGCAGGCATCGGCAGCTGGGCACAGCTGTTTCTCAAGTTCGCCATCAGCCACCCGGCAGTGACCACGGTCATCCCCGCTACCAGTCGGCCTGACCGCCAGCTCGATCAGCTCAAGGCCGGGCATGAGCCAATGCTCACCCCGGCGCAGCAACAGGCGCTGATCACGCAGTTTGCCTGAGATGATGCAAGCCTGGCGGCGGCGCCTGGACCAAGGGCTGAACATTCAGCCTGGTGAGGGGCCGGCGGTCATCGCCGGCTTGCTGCTGTTCTACCTCCTGTTCACCGGTTACTTCATGCTGCGCCCGGTGCGCGAAACCATGGGCGTTGCCGGTGGCGTGGAAAACCTGCAGTGGCTGTTCACCGGCACCTTCATTGCCACGTTGGCGTGCCTGCCGCTGTTTGGCTGGCTGGCATCCAGGGTGCAGCGCAGGCATATCCTGCCTTGGACTTATGGTTTTTTCGCCAGCAACCTGTTGCTGTTCGCGGCACTGTTGGCCGGTAACCCTGACGATCTCTGGACCGCCCGGGCGTTCTATATCTGGCTGTCGGTGTTCAATTTGCTGACGATCTCGCTGGCCTGGAGCGTGCTTGCCGATCTGTTTTCTACCGCCCAAGGCAAGCGGCTGTTCGGCCTGCTGGCAGCCGGGGCCAGCCTGGGTGGGCTCAGTGGCCCCCTGCTTGGCACCCTGCTGGTGGCGCCGCTCGGCCATGCCGGGTTACTGGTGCTGGCGGCGGTATTTCTGCTGGGCAGTATCGGCGCGACACTGTTCCTGCAACGCTGGCGAGCCCGTCAACCCATTGCGATGCAAACCGAACATCAGGACGCGCGGCCACTGGGTGGCAACCCGTTTACCGGCGCCACCGCCGTCCTGCGCTCGCCCTATCTGCTAGGCATCGCTTTGTTCGTGGTATTGCTGGCCAGCGTCAGCACATTCCTGTACTTCGAGCAGGCGCGTATTGTCAGCGAAACCTTCACTGACCGCACCCGGCAGACACAGGTGTTCGGCCTGATCGACACGGTTGTGCAGGCCCTGGCCATCCTCACCCAGGTCTTTCTTACCGGGCGCCTGGCCCGTCGACTGGGTGTCGGTGTGTTGCTGGTTGCAGTGCCGCTGGTCATGGCTGTCGGCTTCTTGTGGCTGGCACTGGCCCCGGTGTTTGCCCTGTTCGTGGTGGTGATGGTGGTGCGCCGGGCAGGTGAATACGCACTGGTACGGCCAGGGCGGGAGATGCTGTTCACCGTGCTGCCCGCCGAGGACAAGTACAAAGCCAAGAACTTCATCGACACGGTGGTCTACCGTGGTGGCGATGCGCTGAGCGGCTGGGTCAAGCGTGGGTTGGACGTCATGGGCGAGCACCCACAATTGGCGATGCTGATCGGCGCGCTGCTTGCCGTGGGTTGGGCCGCGACGGGTGGCTGGCTGGGCCGGCGCCAGGCGCGCATGGATCGCCCGCCGCACCACTGACACGCGCACCAAATACGGCGATGCCGTTTATTTAACGCCACCGGTCCGAACCTCTCGTAATAAAGCGAATCTGCCGATATCGCCGAACTCCGAATCTGTGTACGGCATCTTGCCGTGCATTCCGAAGTCATATGAGGTTTGAACACCATGGCCACTAAAGACAACAGCCGCACCGGCAATCAACAAGGCAGCCAAGGCGGTAACAAGAACCCGGGCAATTTCGCCAATGACCGTGAAAAAGCTTCCGAAGCCGGTCGCAAGGGCGGCCAGTCCTCGGGCGGCAACATGCCCCACGACCGCGAGTCGGGCCACAAGGGCGGCCGTTCGTAACTGACCAAGGCGCAGTGCCGGGGCGACCTGGCACTGCAATTATCCAAGGGGGTACTCCATGCGACTGACTCCACTGATCATCCTGATGGCGGCGCTGAGCTTGGTCGGCGGCTGTTTCGACCGCGACAATGACCACCCTGGTAAAGATTCCGACCCCAGCAAGCCTTCGCTGCAGATGCAGCAACCGGATTCCAAGCCTGCACCGCAGCCTGCGCCCGACCCCGAGCCGATGCCGGGGCAGAAGCCGAGCCAGTAAGTAGACAAGGAGCACGGCATGACGGTGATGAACCGCAATGCTGCAAGCGCTGCGTAGCCCGCATTCGGTGCCGCATTGCAGGCTCAGGGCCGGATCCGCAGTGGGCCGCCGCCGGCAAATAGCCGTTGGTGAACGACGATCGAGGGCAGCACCCGCTTACCAAAGGTGACGGTGTAGGCAGGACTTGCATTTAGGCTGTGTTGACCGACAATGGCCGCGCCCTTTGCAGCCACTCGGAAACACCTGCTCCATGATGCTGATCAAGCAATTCCCCGACATTTCCCTGAATGACACGCTGTTCGTCTTTGCGCTTGAGGCCGAGGCTGGCGATGTCTTTACCGAGGTGAACACCGTGTTCACCGGCATTGGCAAGGTCAATGCCGCAATCGCCCTGACCAAGGCGATCGCAACGCGCAGGCCCAAACTTATCGTCAACCTGGGCTCGGCTGGCAGCCAGCGTCATGGCAAGGGCGAAGTCGTGTGCTGTAACCGCTTCGTACAACGCGACATGGATGTGACCGCGCTGGGCTTTGCCCGTTATGAAACACCCTTGTCCGACACCCCGGTGGTACTCGAACACGGGGCGGCAATACCCGGCCTGGCTTTGGAAACCTGTGGCAGCGGTGACAGCTTCGAGATCAACCATGGCGACGCGCCTTACGACGTGGTCGACATGGAAGCCTATGTGCTGGCATTGATCGCGCGTGACGAAGGTATTCCGTTCGTGTGCCTGAAATACATTTCCGATGATGCCGGCAGCGAAGCCGCGGGGGATTGGGCGGTGCAAGTGCACCTGGCGGCCGAAGCGTTCAAGCGGGTGCTGTTCAGCCAGGCGTGACGGTCGCCGCAGGGCAGGCCAGCTAAACCTTTGTCGCTCGGCGCAGTCACTTCTGGTATCAGCAGGCAACCCTGGGAGCACCCTCATGGCTCGGGCAATCTGGAAAGGCGCCATCAGTTTTGGCCTTGTGCACATCCCTGTGGCACTTAACACCGCCGTGCGCACCGAGCGTGTGGACTTCGACTGGCTGGACAAACGCAGCATGGAGCCGGTCGGCTACAAGCGGGTGAACAAGGTGACCGGCAAGGAAATCGACAAGGACAATATCGTCAAGGGCGTAGAGTTCGAGAAGGGCCGCTATGTGGTGATCAGTGAGGAGGAGATCCGCAAGGCCCGGCCGGAAGCGACCCAGACAATCGACATCTTTTCCTTTGTGGAAGCGGGCGATATTCCGCTGCAGCATTTCGATACGCCGTACTACCTGACCCCGGACCGCCGTGGCGGCAAGGTGTACGCCTTGCTGCGCGAGACGCTGGAAAAGACCGGCAAGGTGGCCCTGGCCACCGTGGTATTGCATACCCGGCAGCACTTGGCGCTGCTGCGGCCGCTGAACCAGGCGCTGGTGATGATCACCTTGCGCTGGCCCGAAGAGGTGCGCGGGCTGGAAACGCTGGAGCTGGATGCCAGCGTGACCGACAGCAAGGTGGAGAAGCGTGAGCTGGAGATGGCCAAGCGCCTGGTAGAGGACATGAGCGGGCCCTGGAAGCCCGGGGATTATCATGACGCCTTCCGCCAGACCATCATGGACCTGGTGGAAGAAAAGGCCAGCAAGGGCAAGATCGAGGCGGTGGAGAAGGGCGACGCAGGGGGGGCCGAGAAAGGTGCGGACATCCTCGACCTGACCGAACTGCTCAAGCGCAGCCTGGGTGGCAAGAAACCGGTGAAGAAGACGCGAAAGGCCTCATGAACATGGCCAAGGCCGTTAAGTTCAAGACTGCGCCTGCAACCCCGCCAGGTAATCACCAAACCCCTCGCGGGCGCGGCTGTCACGTCGACTGCTGGTGGCCACACTATGCCTGGCGGTCCAGACGATCTGGGCGCCGCTGGCCTGCAGGTCGCTGACCAGTTGCACATCTTCATGCGCCGCGAGGGGCTGAAAGCCACCCACACGCTCATAGGCATCGGCACATACCCCCAGGTTTGCGCCGTGCACATGCCGATGCCCTTCACACGCCTGGTAGCGGCTCTGGTACAGCTTGCGCAGCGCGGCTGTCTGCCAGGGTTGCCAGTACTCGACATGCACGGTGCCGCAAACCACCTCGGCGCTGCAGGCCAGCTGCGACAGCAGCCAGTGCGCCGGGACCCGGCTGTCCGCATCGGTGCACGCCAACCACGTGGCGCCCCGCTCGACCATGTGCGCCGCGCCCACGCGACGTGCCATGCCGACATTACCGGCATCCACCTCCAGTAGGTGTACGCCGAAACGCCGCGCCACGGCGGCGCTGCCGTCACTGCAGCGGTCCAGTACCACCAGCACGTCCACGTGCATTCCCGCATACTGCGCCTGCTGGGCAGCGATCAGCACTGCCCGCAGGCACCGCCCAAGGCGGCGGGCTTCATTATGTGCAGGGATGACAACGGCAATCATGGGCACGTCTCGTCGAGATCGACAACGCTTGGCTGGCATGACCAGTACTCCAGCAAAAAGTCCGCCTCCTCATGTCGGAACTGCTGATGCAACGGCAAATGCCGGGTCAACAGGCGGTGCACGTCGCGACCGTCCTGCGGGCAACCCGCGATAGGGTGCTTCCAGTGGCAGGCCAGTAACGCGCCGTCGTAGGTAAGGCTGGCCACCGATTGTTCGATCACCTGCAGCCAGTCGGTGGGATCAAGGTAGTAACCCACCTCGCTGAGCACGATCAGGTCAAAGCGGCCGCCCGGCCAGTCCCCCGGTAACCGGGCCCGTTCGACCGAGGCATTGTGCACGTGAGCCAGGCGTTCATGGGCCAGGCCTACGGCCGTCGGGTCAAGGTCCTGGCACAGCAGTTCGGCGCAACGCTCGGCCAGCAGCGCGCTGAGCTCGCCATTTGCGCAAGCTGGCTCGAACACGCGCTGATAGCACTGGCGTGGCAGGCTGGCCATCACCAGCTCGCGTTTGCGCCTCTCGTACCAGCGGGTGCGAAAGGCCCAAGGGTCTTCATGGGTGGCGTATAGCTCGGCAAAATACTGTGGATCGAGGCTCATGACAGCTCCACTCAAAGGAACACCAGTTCGAAAGGTTGCAGAAGGCAATCCAGCAGGTGCGGCGGTAGCACCGGCGGCTGCTCGCCGTCCGGCTGCAGCTGGCTGACGTGGGCGGCCAAGGCCTTGCGCTTGCGTGCCAGACGGCTTTCATCGAGCTGCACGCGGTGCGCACGGGGCCATGGCAGGCGCGGGTCGTCAGGCTCAGCCCAGTGCCAGGCCCAGACCGGTACCTCAGCCAATTGCACCCCACGGGCTGCAGCCGCCTGCGCAGCGGCGCGGCCGACGACCTCGTGATCGCAATGGCCATCACTGCGCCAGGTGGCCATCAGCAGGTCATTGGGGCGAAGTAACTGCGTGAGGTGACTGGCCAGAAACGCTTCTTCGCGCGGCAGCTGGCCGTCCTTCAGATGGAGCCTGCGCCAGTCCAGGCGCTCAAGGTCAAGGTCGAGCTGTTGCAGGGCCTGTCGGCTTTCCTGGGGGCGCTGGCGGCGCAAGCGATGTTCGGTCCAGTGGCTGGAGCCGGGGTGGCTGCCTTCGCCGTCGGTGGCGGAGATCAGCACCAGCTCGTCCTCGCGCCCTTTGAAGCCTGCCAGCAGGCCGCCAGCCATGAGAATTTCGTCATCCGGGTGCGGCGCAATCAATACCAGCCGGCGCCCCGGCGGGCACAGTTGGCGTGAATCGAGCCAGGTTGCACGCGCCAGGTGCGCGCTATGCTGCCAGGCTGTCCAGGGCGTGCCACCGGCGGACTGGATCAGGTTCTGGTTCATAGCTGCCATACCCCCGCTGGCAAGTGGGCCAACTGCTGGCCCAGCATCGCCAGATCGCGCTCGGCATGGCTCTGGCGAAGGAACACCGGCAGGTCGGCGCTCAGCCGGGCAAAATGACTGCTGCGACAGAACGGCGTGGCCCCCAAGGCACGACCGACGTGGCTGATAACCTGCTCTACGGCCTGTTCTACCTGGGCGCGGGTGCGGCGAACTTCGAAACTGGCATCCACGCCGGGCTGTTGATCGATCCAGGCAGCACATTCACGCAGTGATGCACGGGCGCCATGCAACGCAGCGTCCACAGCCCCCAGATGCGCATCGGCATGCGGGTCTGGGCGGGGTTTGCGGCAATGTTCACGCAGGTAATCCGCCAGCGCCTCGGCCGCGCCGTACCAGCAGGCAGCGATACCTGCACCGCCTTGCCAGAAGCCAGGGCGCGAGAGGTATTGGCCCGGCGCGCCGATGAGCGTGCCTGGGGTATCGTTGAACGCCACCTCGACACTGGCGGTAGTGGCCATGCCAACGGCCTGCCAGTGCTCGATGTTCAGGCCCTGGCTCGGCTGTGACAGCTCGATTGCCACCAATTGCGGCTGCTCGGCCTCATCCCAGGCAGTAATCAGCGCTCGATCGATCTGCAAGGCACCGGAACACCAGGCCTTGGTGCCACTCAGGTGCACCTGGTCGCCTTCACGCGCAGTGATGTGGACCCGCGCATCGGGCGGCTCTGCCGCCCATACGCCCCAGATGCCGTCGTTGGCGTGGTGCGCTGCGCCGCATTCCGCCAGGATCGCCAAGGCATCGGTATGGCCCTCGTAGAGCTTGGCCAGTGCCAGGTCACAGCCGGCCACCCGTGCCAAGGTCTGCCAGCGACGCAAGGTGTTGCCTTGCCCCGGCAACGGTAGCAGGTCGAGGTGATCAGCTTGCAGCGCCTGGATCAGTTGCGGCAATTGGGTATCGAGGTTGAGCGGTAGCTGGCGTTCGCCAAAGGCGCGTAAAAGGCGGTCAAGGGTGGTCAGGTTGAAGTCCTGAACGATGCTCATGGGCGTGGCTCCCGGGTCGTGTCCAATCGCAGGGGCATCATCATTCGAGCCCTAGCTGCTTGCGCATGCGCGCGGTGATCGACTGGCGTACCTTGCCCATGTCGGCCCAAGGGTCGTCGACCTCCGCCAGACGCTCGTGCAGGTTTGTGATGTTCCATTGGTTGGCGGCCTTGATGTGCGCCAGTTCCTCACGCCAGACAGGTACCGATACTGGCAGCCCGTCACGGGCTCGCAGTGAATAGGCGCACGCCGTGGTAGCGCCCTTGCCATTGCGCAAGTAGTCGATGAAGATGCGTCCCACGCGGTTTTTCGGCCCCGACACCGCGCTCAGGCGCTCCGGAAACAGCTTGGCCAGGTAACTGACGATGGCGTGGCTGAAGTCCTTGACCTCGTCCCAGCCGGCTCGCCGGGTCAAGGGCACAACCACGTGAATACCCTTGCCACCACTGGTTTTCAGGAACACCTTCAGGTCCAGTTCGTCCAGCAGGGTGAGGGCCAGTTGGGTCGCCTCCACCATCGCCTTCCAGGGCAGCGCAGGGTCAGGGTCCAGGTCGAGCACGAAACGGTCCGGTTTGTCGAAATTCTTGTCCGTGGCGTTCCAGGTGTGCAGTTCCAGCATGTTCATCTGCACCGCGCCCAGCAGCGTGTCCGGGCGATTGATGACCATCGCCGCCTGGCCTGCCTCGGCCTTTTCGTAGCTGAGTACGTTGGGTATATGCAGCTGGCCCGCGTTTTTCTGGAAGAACAGCTCTCCGCCCAAGCCGTCCGGGGCGCGCACCAATGCCACCGGGCGGTGCTTGAGCTGGGGCAGGATCCACTGGCTGATGCCGGCGTAATACTCGGCGACCTCGCGCTTGGTCACACCCGTGGTGGGATCGATGACCCGGTCGGGGTGGGTCAGCCGCAGTTCACCCAGGTTCTCAGACGCCTTGGCCTGCTTGTTGCGGTTGGATACAGTTTTTGCGGGCATGGCGCGCTCCAGGTCAATGGCGGTTGCCGCCTTGTCATCGCGCAGGCCGTGGAACACCGAATGGCGCACGATGCCGTCACGGGTCATCTGGGCAAAGGCGACTTCAGCCAACAACTGCGGCCGCAGCCAGTGCACACCACGCGCTTCGGCTCCGGCGGGCGGCGAGGGCAGGGCAGGGCTGGCGATTTCCAGGGGCTTGAGCCGGGCATGGATGCTGGCCAGTGTCGTGGTATTGAAGCCGGTACCGACCTTCCCGGCATAGCGCAGCTCCCTACTGTCGTTGTCGTGCAGGGCCAGCAGCAGGGCACCGAAGCCGCTGCGGCTGCCTTTGGGGTCGGTGTAGCCGACAATCACGAATTCCTGGCGTTGCTTGCACTTGAGCTTGATCCAGTCCGGGCTACGGCGGCCGCTGTAGACACTGTCAGCTCGCTTGCCGATCAGGCCTTCCAGCTTCAGCCGGCAGGCACTGTCGAGCAGTGAGTCGACAGGTTGGTCGAAATCGGCGGAATACTTGATGACGTCGGAATGGTTGTGCTCAAGCAGTTGGCGCAATGTCTCGCGGCGGTGCTGCAGCGGTAGCTGTCGCAGGTCCTGACCGCCCAGAAATGGCAGGTCGAACAGGTAATAGGTGATGTATTCGTCGTGCTCGGTATCGAAGGCATTCTGCAACGCCTGGAAGTCAGCCATGCCATTCTCATCAGCCACCACCATTTCGCCATCGAGCCAGGCCGTGTCGATACCGAGCGCGCGCAAGGCGGCAACCTGACGGGGCATCTTGCTGCTCCAGTCATGGCCGTTGCGGGTGAACAGGCGGATGTCCTGGCCCTCGATGCGGGCCAGGATACGGTAGCCATCGAACTTGACTTCGTAGCGCCAGTCACCGCTGGGGGGAGCGTCCACCAGCGTTGCCAGCTGTGGCTGTAGCTGTGCTGGCAAGGGTGCCGTTTGAACGTTGCCGGGGCGTTTACGGCTGCTGCGCGGTGTTGCGGCTTTGGGTGCAGCGGGTTTGCGTGGCACCAGCGTGCGCTCGCTGAGCACGCTGTCGGGCAGGGCCTCGACAATGCTGTACTCGGACTCGCTGCGCGCCTGGGCGTCGTGCGACTTGACCAGCATCCATTGCTCTTTTTTGCCGGCCAGGTGGGTGCGGAACAGGTTCCACACGCCGCCTAGCTTCTCGCCTTGCAGGCGGAAACGCAGCTTGCCTTTGGCGTAGGCTTCATGCGCATCGCCTTCAGGCTCCCAGACACCGCGGTCCCAGACGATCACATCGCCTGCACCATAGTGGCCTTCAGGGATACGCCCCTCGAAATCGGCGTAGTCCAACGGATGGTCCTCCACATGCACTGCCAGGCGGCGCACTTTGGGGTCCAGCGATGGGCCTTTGGGGATCGCCCAGCTTTTCAGGGTGCCGTCGAGCTCGAGGCGGAAGTCGTAGTGCAGGTGACTGGCATCGTGCTTCTGGATGCAGAACTGCAGCGCATGGGCCCGCTTGCCACGTTTGCGTTTGCCGCTGGGCTCGGGCGTGGCGTTGAAGTCGCGCTTGCGCGCATATTCCTGCAGGGGCTTGGCCATGGCGGGCTCCGGGCAGATCACAGTCTCTAAGGTGGGAGGTGCCGGCCGAGGCGGTAGTTCAAAAAACTCTGAATCTTCCGTGAGCGGGTGCAGTCGACCGAATGAAGCCACCTGATGGAGAACGCACATGACCCGACCCGATGCACCTAAGCCATACACCCCCACCGAAATCGATGACACTGAGGACCGCATGGGCAGCGTGCATGAACTGGATTTCGATGAACGCCTGGACGAACGCGAAGGGCGTGTGGGCGACGAACGACCCGCCGCCGAGGTCGCCCGTGAGTTCCCACCCCAGCGCGTGGCACACAGTGGCATGACCGGCGGCGAGGCGCTGAGTGACAGCCTGCATGAGGACAATGTCACCTACGACGATTTGAGCCCGGACACCCTGCTGGACGAAACCGGTGCTCGCGACCCCCACGAACCGGGCGGCAGTGACGGCCCGGCAGACCAGCGCCTGCGCCAGGTGGATGCCGATGAGATCGGTGGCGGCATTGGCCTGGACGAGGCCGAACTGGCCAGATCCGCGCCGCTGGATGGTGTGCCCTGGACCGATGATGTGATTGACGACGAGGAGAGCAAGCCATGAACGACCAACGCTGCGCGTGTACGCACTGCTCATGCACGGTGGATGCCAATGCCTTGCAGCGCGACGGCAAGGCCTATTGCTGCGAGGCCTGCGCCAGCGGCCACCGCAAGGGTGAGCCATGCCGGATGCAGGACTGCCATTGTGGTGAGAAGCCGGGCGAGAGCGCGGTGGACAATGCGCTGGATGAAACCTTTCCAGCGAGTGATCCGATTTCACCCTGAAGCCAGTAGGCGGGCAGCCCTTTCACCC
This sequence comes from Pseudomonas sp. NBRC 111139, assembly GCF_001753955.1. NCBI lineage: Bacteria > Pseudomonadati > Pseudomonadota > Gammaproteobacteria > Pseudomonadales > Pseudomonadaceae > Pseudomonas > Pseudomonas sp. NBRC 111139. The sequence continues at coordinate 48,202 of NZ_BCBP01000016.1, read as the reverse complement.
GATCGCCCAGTCCTTTGGGCCTCGGGTGTTGCGCGGGGTTGGTTTCTTGGCGCGCCCCCCCGTAGGAGCGGGTTCACCCACGAACACCGGCAAAGCCGGTGCCACGCAACGTGCTGCCTGCTTCGCGGGTAAACCCGCTCCTACATTTACGGCGCATGGCTCGCGCGGGGTTGGTTTCTTGGCGCGCCCCCCCGTAGGAGCGGGTTCACCCGCGAACACCGGCAAAGCCGGTGCCACGCAGCCAGCTCCAGCGCACACGGCCCCTTCAGGTCTGAGCAGGCTTGTCGCGCCGGCGCATGGCTTTGGCGCGCTTTTCCAGGATCAGGTAGGTCACCACCGCCAACAGCAGCGGAATCAGGTAGTACAGCGTGCGGTAGCCGAGCAGGGCCGCCACCAGCGTGCCCTGGCCCATCTGCCCGTGCAGCAGGGCCAGGAACACTGCTTCCAGCACGCCCAGCCCCGCAGGGATATGCGCCACCACGCCGGCCACGCAACTGATCAGCAGGATGCCGAGAATCGATGGGTAGAACGCTTCGCCCGGCAGCAACCAGAAGATCAGCAGCGCCATCAGTGCCCAGTTGCTGGCACCCAGCGCCACCTGGCACAGCGCCAGACGCAGCGAGGGCAGCGTCACTTCGTGGTCGCGCCAGCACCAGGTGCGCTTCTTGGCGAAACCACAGGCCAGCAGGTAGCCGCCCGCAATCGCCAGCAACAGCAGGCCGATCAGGCGCAGGCCTGTAGTGCCCACCGCCCAGTTGCCGGGCATCTCGACCAGGCCCAGGGCAAATACGGTGCCGGCCAGCAGCATATAGCCCATCCAGTTGGTCAACAGCCCCAAGGTGAGGATTCGTGTAATGGTCGCGGTATCCAGGCCCAGTCGGCCATAGAGTCGGTAGCGCAAGGCAACCCCGCCTACCCAGGTCGTGAAGTTGAGGTTGAAGGCGTAGCACACGAACGCGACTGGCAGGACTTGCCGGACAGGTAGCGTATGGCCCGTGTAAGCCCGGGCCAGCAGGTCGTAACTGGCGAACGCGAGGTAGCTGCTCAACGCGATCGCCAAGCCGATGGCAAGGGTGCCAGGTTTGTAGGCCAGCAAAGACTGGCGCACTTCGTTCCAGTCCAGGTTGCGCGCCAGCAGGTACAGCAGCACAGGGATCAGGATCAGAAACGCGAGCGTGAACAGGCGTTTGCCCCAGGTCTGCCAGCTTTTGCGCGCCATCAGGAGTTGCCCTCGTGCAAGTTGCCCTGGGGTTCGGCTTCCGGCTGCACCGAGCGTAAACGCTGCCGGTGCGCAGGGAACCAACCCGCAATGCGGGGGAAGTGGCGGATCACGTGGAAGCACACGAAGATCAACGGTGCTCGCCACCAGTAGCCGCGAATCATGCGCTCCAAGGTCACCGGTTTGCATTGCTCGCTGGCCAGTGCGTGCAAATGCTGGTGCAGTTGCTGGTTGAAGGCCCGATCACGAATGAACAGGTTGGCCTCCAGGTTGAACGACAGGCTCAGGGGGTCGAGGTTGCTGGAGCCAACGGTGGCCCATTGGTCGTCCACCAGTGCCACCTTGCCGTGCAACGGCCGCTGGCAATACTCATGAATCTTCACGCCGTCGCGCAGCAGGTAGTTGTACAGCAGGCGCGACAATGCACGGACCCAGCGCATGTCGGGCTGGCCCTGCAAGATCAACCGAACCTCCACGCCACGCCGGGCCGCGTTGCGCAGCTCACGCATCAGCCGGTAGCCTGGAAAGAAATACGCATTGGCGACCACAATGCGTTGCCGGGCTTTACGAAACGCCTGAAGGTAGTGTGCCTCGATATCGGTGCTGCGCATGCCGTTGTCACGCTCGATCAACACCGCACTGCTGCTTCCGGCGGGCTCGGTAACTGGGCGTATTGCACTGGGTGGCTGCAGCACGGGAGACATCAGGCGCTTACTGGCTGCATGGACCTGCGCCACGACCGGCCCAGTGACCTCCACGGCATAGTCCTGCTTGGCCATGGCACCAAAGTCGCCTAAATGGTCGGCGCTGTAGTTGATACCGCCGATGAAGGCCCGCTCACCATCGACCACCACGATCTTGCGGTGCAAACGGCGAAACAGGTTGGTGCGCATGCCCAACAACAGGGGCTGTGGATCGAACGCGTGAAAGCTTACACCCGCGTCGGTCATCGCTGAAATGAACTCAGCCGGCAGCTCGGCTGTGCCGTAGCCATCCGCGGCCACTTCCACGCGTACTCCGCGCCGGGCAGCCTCGATCAACACCTGCTGCAATTGCTTGCCCACTTTGTCGTCGAAGATGATGAAGGTTTCCAGCAATATTTCTTCCCGCGCCTGGGCCATGGCCTCGAACACGCGGGGGTAGTACTGCTCGCCATTGATCAGCAACTGCACACTGTTGCCATCTACCCAGGGTCGGTTCACAGGTTGATCTCCGCAGCCAGTGGTACGTGGTCGGACAAATGCGACCACGGGTATTTGGACAGCACCTGGGCAGCCCCCGGCATCGCGTTTCGCAAGTAGATGCGGTCCAGGCGCAACAACGGCAGGCGCGCGGGAAAACTGCGCGCCGGGGTGCCGAAGGCTTCTGTCAGGTGTTCGCTGAGCACCGCGTCTGCCTTCAGCCGCCAGTCGTTGAAGTCGCCGGCGATGATGACCGGCGCGTTGGGCGGCAGGCTGGCCAGCAGGTCCAGCATCAGCTTCACCTGGCGCTGCCGGTGTGCTTCGCGCAGGCCCAGGTGTACGCATACCGCATGCACCTCGTCATGGCCCGGCACCTCCAGCTGGCAATGCAGCAGGCCACGCTGTTCATTGCCCTGCACCGACACATCCAGGTTGTTGAAGCGGCTGATGGGGAATTTCGACAACAGCGCGTTGCCGTGGTCGCCATGGGGATACACCGCATTGCGGCCATAGGCGAACTGCGGCCACATGCTGTCGGCCAGAAACTCGTACTGCGGCGTTTCGGGCCAGGCAGGGTGGCGCAGGGCATGCTGCTGATGACTGCCGTGCACCTCTTGCAAAAACACCAGGTCGGCGCCGGTGGCCCGTACGGCCTCGCGCAACTCGGGCAAGATGAAGCGCCGGTTGAAGAAGGTGAAGCCTTTGTGCACGTTCAGCGTCAACACATTGAGCCGGCGTACAGCGGTCACCTTGTCGATGATGCAGCGTGGGGCGGGCAGGGGCTTGTTCACAAGGCCACCTCCGGCACCACGCCTGGCTCGGTCATCAGCTCATGGTCCAAGGACAGCTTTTCCAGCAAGCGCCTGGCGTCGTATGGCGCGTGAACCTTCTGGTCATTGTCGAAGTAGCAGTACACATCCCGTGCCGCACACCGAGGCGGCGGCCCCGGCACGATCAGGCGGGCATCGTCCGCCTGCTTACCTTCACTCCATTGTTGGATACGCTGCTTCCAGCGCCGCAGCGCGCGTGCGGTATATCCGCTGCTGTAAAGCTCCACATCCCCGTGCAGGCGCATGTAGACGAAGTCGGCGGTCACATCTTCGACACAGGGCCATTTGCCGGCGCTGTCGGCCACTACCAGCGCCACGCGATGCTTGCGTAACAGCTTGATGAAGGCTTCGCAGAGGAAACTCTCGTGGCGGATTTCCACGGCGTGACGCAAGCGAGCATTGCCCTTAATAGCAAGGCTGCCATTACCCTTCAGGCGCTCGGCGCAGCCTTGGGCGCGTTCAAGGGCCGCTTTGCGGGTGTGTGGCAGCAGCGCCAGAAATCGGGCAAAACGGTCTTCATCGAACTTCATGTTGGGAGGGAACTGCCACAGGAACGGCCCGAGCTTTTCGCCCAACAGCAGCGGCCCGGAGGCGAAAAAATTGGCCACTGGCTCTTCGATGTCCTTCAGCCGCCGCACATGGGTGATATAACGCGGCCCCTTGACCGCGAACACGAAGCCGTCCGGCGTTTCTTCACGCCAGCCCAGATAGCGCTCGGGCGTTTGCAGGCTGTAGAACGAGCCATTGATCTCGATGCTGTTCACCGCCCGTGAAGCGAATGCCAGTTCATCGTCCTGTCTCAGGCCTTTGGGGTAGAAGTCCTTGCGCCAGGGGCCATAGCGCCACCCGGAGATACCGATGCGAATATCGCTCACGCTGCCGTCCTCACTGCCGGTTCCTTGTTCGGTCGCTCTGAAAGTGCGACCGGCAAAGGCCGGCGAGGGTTCACAACGCTTGACCAACGGAAATGCTGACGCCGAGTTGAACTTTGCGGCAGCTGGCGTCTCCACCGCATACCCGTTTCATGGAAGGGTGCCAGGATGACATTGGAGCGTTTCTCCCGTTGCCAGATGGCCGGGCTGGGCGACGATGTGCAAAAGCACAAGCAATGACCTGCCACCCGCGGAGGCAAGCATGGCCAGACATATCATCCACTTCACCGGGCCGATCAATTCGTCTACCTGCGGCAACCTGATCACGACCTGCTCACGGGCATTGCAACAGGGTGCCGAGCTTCTGCAACTGAACATCGCCACCATGGGCGGCGAATGCAGCTATGGCTTTACCCTGTACAACTTTCTGCGGGGGTTACCCGTAGAGGTGCATACCCACAACCTGGGTACGGTGGAATCCATGGGCAATATCCTCTTCCTTGCCGGAGCGCGACGCACGGCTTGCAGTTTCAGCAAGTTTCTTTTCCACCCGTTTCATTGGACCTTGCATGGTTCGGTGGACCATTCGCGGATGTCCGAGTATGCGATGAGCCTGGATTACGACCTGCGCCTGTATGCGCAGATCGTGGCCGAGCGCACCAAAGGCGCGGCCGAGGTCCTGGATGTACCGCGCTATCTAATGGCCTATCCAAGGATACTGGCGCCGCGGGAGGCGCTGGAAAACGGAATGATCCATGCCATCGACGAGATGCCGATCGCGTCAGACGCCGTTCAGTGGAGTGTGCATGCCGAGCTTACCGAACGGACGCCGCCGTGCCCGCGTCACAAGCCAGCAAGGAGCGGATCAGGGCCTTGATCTCGCCCTTCACCACAGCCACCTGATCCAGGTGGGCAAAGCGGCAGTCGGCAATTTCGTGCCGGGCCTTGGGCTGCGGTGCGTCGGCAAACTCCGCTGCGAACACGTAATGCACACGCTCTGGCGTTTCATGGCGCATCAACAAAACCAGCGATTCAGCCTGTAGCCCAGTCTCTTCCAGCAACTCCCGCTCGGCGGCCTGCATTGGCGTCTCGCCGGGCTCGATCTTGCCGCCTGGAAGGGTCCAGGGCGCCTTGGGCTTTCTCACCCACAACCACTTATGGCGCTGCTTGCCATGCCGGCAAATGATGGTGGCGCGATGCTTGACTGGTTTCATTCCGGCTCCTGGGCGATTCCTTTATTGCATGAAGTTTCGGCCCTGGCTGGCAATAAACGTTGCGTTGAAGCTGACGAACGGTCACTTCCAGCACGCAAACAGCTTGCCTGCGTGTTTTTCGTGCCACCGGTCAGCTGATCGTAAAACCATTGAGCACAGCGACAAATCGGGGGCTCGGAAGCTAGGCATGGCACCGATTCATGCGATCAGCCAATCCATCGCAAGGAGAAACGACATGGCGCAGGACCAAGAGCGAACCCGCCAGCGCGGCGGCACCAAGGAAACCAACCCAGGTAACTTTGCCAATGACCGCGAGAGGGCATCGCGCGCTGGCCACAAGGGTGGCCAGGCATCTGGCGGCAACTTTGCCAACGACCGCCAACGGGCGTCGGAAGCCGGACGCAAGGGGGGACGCAACAGCCACGGCGCAGGCCGCAGCCAGTGAGTGGGGGCTTTCGCTGAACGGCAGCTCCCCACAGGTGCCCAGCAGCGATTTCGGGGTAGCCGCCCCGGAATCGCGCCATGACATTTTGTTAGACAAAATTTTGAATCTTCTGGCCACCGCCCGATCAATCAAAATGTCATCCATGGAGAAGAGGAGGCCCCCTGCGATGCCTAGCCCACAGTTGTACATAATCGATTACAAACTGCATGACCAGCCGCGCAGTTTCATCATTCGCCTGGAACGCCTGGACAACGCCGAGGCCTGGCATTGGGCAAGTTGTGATGCGGGCATCGGCATCATTCCCAAGTTCGGTCGCGAGAAGATCAGGAAGGTCAGTCGGCCGATGGCCGAGCGTTACGGCATTACCGCCGTGAGCTGGCGGATTTCGGGGAGCAAGCCCAACCAGTCGGTGGGCGATCCGGCGGCGATGGTCTAATAGCTCGCGTGCAACCGGTAAAGAAACTGCAGGAGCGGAGATGCCCGCTCCTATAAGGTACGTAGATACCGTGAACTGTCCTTAAGCGGCTTGAGCAGCTACCGGCCTCTTCGCGGGTGAACCCGCTCCTACAAAGGGCACTGGGCATTACCGATCAGAGGCGGCTTGCCCGAGAGGAGGCCAGTAGCTTCAACTCCTCATTCTGGTTTTTTCAGCACCAAGGTCAGGATGTCATAGCTGGCCACCAACTCACCCAGCTGATTGGTCACCTCCACATCCCACGCCACCACCCCCTGCGGCTGCCCCAGCGGGCTGGTCTTGCCTTGGTCGATCTTGCGCTTGCAGGTCAGGCGCGCCTGGATAGTATCGCCAATGCCCACCGGGTTGATGAAGCGCAGGGTGTCCAGCCCATAGTTGGCCAGCACCGGTCCGGCACCGGGCGACACAAACAGCCCGGCCGCTGCCGACAGTACGAAGTAACCGTGGGCAATGCGCTTACCGAATTGCGACGCCTTGGCGGCGATTTCGTCGAAGTGCATGTAGAAATGGTCGCCTGACAGGCAGCCGAAATTGACCAGGTCAGCTTCTGTCACGGTGCGGCGATGGGTGAGCAGCGACTCGCCGACACGCAGCTGCTCGAAGTAGCGACGGAACGGGTGCACGTCGGTTTCGATCACTTCGCCGCCGCGCACGTACTCGCCGGTGACCGCCGTGAGCATGCTCGGCGAGCCTTGTACGGCGGCGCGTTGCAGGTAATGCTTGACCGCACGCAGGCCACCCAGCTCTTCACCACCACCGGCGCGGCCCGGGCCACCGTGCTTGAGCTGCGGCAGCGGCGAGCCGTGCCCAGTGGACTCCTTGGCAGCCTGGCTATCGAGCACCAGCAGACGGCCATGCCAGGCAGCAGCCACCGGGATAGCCTTGGCGGCCACGCTGCGGTCGGCGGTGACCAGGGTCGCCACCAGGCTGCCTTTGCCACGGGCAGCCAGTGCCAAGGCTTCGTCGAGGTCGTCATAGGCCATCAGCGTACTGACCGGGCCGAACGCTTCGATATCGTGGGCGCCGCCCTCGGCATGTGGGTCGCGGGCCTGCAACAAGGTTGGCGCAAAGAACGCGCCTTCAGCCACGCCTTCGCCACGCGGGGCAAAGCCATCGCTGGCGCCGAACAGCTGATCACAACTCTGCAGCAGGCTGCGCACCCGCTCGCCGACATCGCGCTGCTGGTCATGGGAGGCCAGGGCCCCCATGCGCACACCTTCCAGGGACGGGTCGCCAACCACGACCTTGCTCAAGCGCTCGCGCAGGCGGGTGGCGACGGCATCCAGGTGCCTGGCCGGGACGATCGCACGGCGGATGGCGGTGCACTTCTGCCCGGCTTTAGTGGTCATTTCACGCACCACTTCCTTGATGTACAGGTCAAACTCTTCGCTGTCCGGTGTCACGTCCGGGCCGAGGATGGCGCAGTTGAGCGAGTCGGCCTCGGCAGTGAACGGCACCGAGTTGCGAATCAGGTTGGGCGTCACGCGCAATTTGGCAGCGGTATCGGCGGAGCCGGTGAAGGTCACCACGTCCTGCCCCTGCAGGCGGTCGAGCAGGTCGCCGGTGCTGCCGATAACAAGCTGCAGGCTGCCTTCGGGCAGCAGGCCGGAGGCATTCATCAGGCGTACCACGGCCTCGGTCAAATAGCTGGTCGAGGTCGCTGGCTTGACGATGCAGGGCATACCGGCCAGGAACGTCGGGGCAAACTTTTCCAGCATGCCCCAGATAGGGAAGTTGAACGCGTTGATGTGCACCGCAACGCCTGCCCGTGGCACCAGGATGTGACTACCGGCGAAATGGCCTTGTTTGCCCAACGGTATGGCAGGCCCTTCGTGCACCAGGTTACCCGACGGCAGCTCGCGGCTGCCGATGCCGGCATAGGAGAACAGCGTGGCGTTGCCGCCTTCGATATCGATCCAGCTGTCGGCCCGGGTGGCGCCGCTGTGGTGCGACAGGGCGTAGAGCTGCTCCTTGTGCTCGGCCAGGTACAGGGCCAGGGCTTTGAGGCGTTGGGCACGTTGTTGGAAATCCATGCCCATCAGCGAGGCAAGACCGCGTGCACGCGCGTAGTCCACAGCTTCGGCGAAGTCCGGGCGCTCTTCATGGCTGTAGGCCAGGACGTGGCCGTCGAGGGCGCTGCGCAGGGCCTGGGCGCCGTGCTGGCCGAGCCAACGGCCGGCGATGAAACTTTGCAGAGTAGGGGCGGCAGACATGCTGTTCTCCATGCTGTTCAAAATGTGAGGGGTGCTGTTACCACAGCGCCAGGGTGTAGCCGATGATCAGGCGGTTTTCGTCCACGGCGTTGGTCAGGCCGTTGCCGGAGCGGAAGGTGACATTGCGCCAGCGCAGGCTGACGTCCTTGAACGGGCCACTCTGGATGACATACGTGATGTCGGTGTCGCGCTCGCGCTCACGGCCATTGGTTACGGTGGCAGTTTCCGCGTGGCGACCGTCGGTGTAGCGGGTCATGAAACTCAGGCCGGGGATGCCCATGGCAACGAAGTCGTAGTCGTAACGCACTTGCCAAGCGTCCAGCCCGGCCCGGGTGAAGGTGTTATAGGTGACCAGGTTGACGGTGAACGGGTCGCCGCCGTTGACGAACGGGAAGGCGCTGTCACCAGACATCTGCTGCCAGGTGGCGGTGAACTTGTGTGCCCGCACGCCCAGGGTGAACATGGCGTTGAAGTTACGGTTGTCGATGTTGCCGGCACGCTCGGCACCGTCGTTGCGGCTGTCGAAGTAGCGCAGGTCACTGCGCAGGCTCAGTCCTTCTGCCAGTGGGCGGGTGTCGATCAGACCGACGAACTGCTGACGGTAGATGTCCTGGAGCTTGGCGTAGTAATAGCTGACCGTGGTTTGCGGGGTGATGGCGTAGCTGCCACCGCCAAAGTCCAGGTGGTCACTGCTGGCAGCGCCATAGCCGATGTCGTCGCGGCCAGACGAATCCCGCAGGTTGGCCTTGGTCAGGCGTCCGGCATTGAAGGTGAGGCCATCGAGGTCCTGACTGGTGAGCAGGCCACCCTGGAAGGTGGAGGCCAGCAGGCGGGTGTCGTTGTACACCACCACCGGCAGGATCGGCTGCAAGGTGCCCACCCGCAAGGTGCTCTTGGACACGCGAACCTTGCCGGTCAGGCCTAGCTCGCTGTAGTCATCGACCGGTTCGTGGCTGTTCGGGCCAAAAGGCAGCAGGCCGGTATTGCGACGGTCGCGGCTGGAGTCGAGCTTGATGCCCAACTGGCCCAGCGCGTCCACGCCAAAGCCGACCGGGCCCTCGGTAAAGCCCGACTCCAGCTTGGCGGTAAAGCCTTGGCCCCATTCCTCGGCCTTGGCCTGCGGGGCGTTGCTCTGGCGAAAATCACGGTTGATGTAGTGGTTGCGCAGCTCCAGGCGTGCATGGCTGTCGCCGATGAAGTCGGCCAGCGCGGGCATCGGCAGGGCGAAGGTGGCCAGCCAGGCGGCTGACAGGAAGTGTGTGCGGTTCATTGTTGTTGTTTTACCCGACATGTCTGTTCGTCCTTGAAGTCAGTGTTTGCTGGCGCCAGCCGCACCGATACCGGTCATGGAGCGGATGAACTGGCCCAGGTAGCGACCACGCTCTTCAACGGCACGTTCGGAGCTGTCGGTAACCGAGAACACCCAGGCACTGAGGAAGGCCAGGCTCATGGAGAACAGCGCAGGGTTGCTGTAGGGGAACAGCGCCGTTTCGTTGTGCAGCACGTTGACCCACACCGCCGGGCCCAGCACTACCAACAGCACCGCCGAGACCAGCCCGGCCATGCTGCCGCACACCGCGCCGCGGGTGGTCAGGCCTTTCCAGAACATGGAAAGGAGCAGCACCGGGAAGTTGACCGAAGCGGCCACCGCCAGCACCAGGCCGGAAAGAAAGGCAATGTTCTGCGACTCGAACATCAGGCCCAGGATCACCGCCAGCAGGCCGATGACCAGCGTGGCAATGCGTGACACGCGCATTTCCTCTTGCTCGGTCGCCTTGCCTTTGCGCATCACGCAGGCATACAGGTCGTGGGACACCGCCGATGCCCCGGACAGCGCAAGGCCAGCGACCACAGCCAGAATGGTGGCGAAGGCGACGGCAGAGATGAAGCCCAGGAACAGGTTGCCACCCACGGCCTGGGCCAGGTGCACGGCGACCATGTTGCCGCCACCGATGATGGCGCCAGTGGCGTCGCGGTAGGACGGTTCAGTGCCGACCATGACGATGGCGCCAAAGCCGACAACGATCAGCAGCAGGTAGAAGTAACCAATGAAACCGGTGGCGTAGAACACGCTCTTGCGTGCTTCCTTGGCATCACTGACAGTGAAAAAGCGCATCAGGATATGCGGCAGGCCAGCGGTGCCGAACATCATGCCCAAACCGAGGGAAATGGCGTCCACCGGGTTGGACAACAAGCCGCCTGGGGCCATGATCGCCTGGCCCTTGGCATGCACGGCCACGGCACTGGCAAACATGGCCTCGGTGCTGAAGCCGAAGTGCTTGAGCACCATGAAGGCCATGAAACTGGTGCCAGAGAGCAGCATTACCGCCTTGATGATCTGCACCCAGGTGGTGGCGAGCATGCCACCGAAGGTGACATAGGCAACCATCAGCACACCGACCAGCATCACGGCGTACAGGTAGCTGATGCCGAACAGCAGCTCGATCAGCTTGCCGGCGCCGACCATTTGCGCCACCAGGTACATCAGCGCCACCACCAGGGTGCCGAAAGCCGAGGTCAAGCGCACCGGGGTTTGCGCCAGCCGGTAGCTGACCACGTCGGCAAAGGTGTACTTGCCCAGGTTGCGCAGGCGCTCGGCAATCAGGAACAGGATGATCGGCCAGCCCGCCAGGACACCAAGGGCATACAACAGACCGTCGTAGCCGTTCATGAACATCATCGCGGAAATGCCCAGGAACGAAGCGGCACTGATCATGTCGCCAGCGATCGCCAGGCCGTTCTGCATACCGGTCAAGCCGCCCCCGGCGGTGTAGAAGTCACTGGCCGAGCGGGTGCGCAGGGCAGCCCAGCGGGTGACCAGCAGGGTGAAGCAGACAAACACCATGAACATCGAAATGGCGGTCCAGTTCATTGTGCGCACTCCTGCTTGACCTTGTCGTTGAGCGGGTCGAGCACGTTGTTGGCGCGGTGCACATAGATGCCGGTCAGGGCAAAGGACAGCAGCACCATCAACACGCCCACCAGCATGCCGACCGTGGTCACGCCGCCGCTGAGGGACTGGCCGAGGGTGCTGGGCGAAAACGCAACCAGCAGGACGAAGCCGTAGTAGACGACCAGCATGGCCAGGGTCAGGCTGCCGTTGAGGCGGCGCTTGCGCCGCACCAGGTGCTGGAAGTCGGGGTGGTTGGCGATGCTTTCTATGCGTTCGGGTGTCATGGCAAGCGATCTCTTGGTTTTGTAATTGTTGTGTTGAGGTCACGCGGGGTATTGCGTTGTTGCTTAGGCCCTCTTCGCAGGTAAGGATGCTGCCCCAAGGCCCTGCGCAGGCCCTGTAGGAGCGGGTTTACCCGCGAAGCAGTCGACCCGGTCTACAACTGGTCGAAGTCAAGCACCACCCTGTCGCTCACCGGGTAGGTCTGGCACGACAGCACATACCCGGCCGCCACTTCGTAATCTTCGAGGGCATGGTTGCTGTCCATCTCCACTTCGCCCTCGATCACCCGGCACTTGCAGGTGGAGCACACACCGGCCTTGCACGAGTAGGGCAGCTCGGCACCAATGGCGTTACCGGCGTCCAGCACGTTCTGGGTGTTGCGCGGCAGGTCGAAAGCAAGGGCACGGCCGTCGCTGATCACGGTGATGTGGCTAAGCGCCGAATCCACCTGGCGTGCCGCCTCACGGGCTTCGCGGCGGGCCTCGCTGCCGGCGGCGGCGAACAGCTCGAAGTGGATGCGTTCCTTGGCCATGCCGTTGGCCTGCAGGCTGTCACGCACGGTCTCGGTCATCGCCTGCGGGCCGCAGATGAATGCTGCGTCCAGGCCGGCAACGTCCAGCCAGCGCGAAAACAGCTGGCCGCATTTGTCGGCGTCGATGCGGCCGTTGTACAGGTCAACATCCTGCTGTTCGCGGCTGAACACGAAAATCAGGTTCAAGCGGTCGAGGTAACGGTTTTTCAGGTCTTCGAGCTTGTCGCGGAACAGCGCCCCCGAACTGGAGCGGTTGCCGTACAGCAAGGTGAAACGGCTGTGCGGCTCGCTGGCCAGCGTAGTGGCGATGATCGACAGTATCGGGGTGATGCCGCTGCCGGCGGCCACACCCAGATAGTTGCCCTGGCGAGCCGGGTCCAGCGGCACGAAGAAGCTGCCCGATGGCGGCATCACTTCCAGCTGCTGGCCTTCCTTGAGCACCTCATTGGCAAACGCCGAGAAGCGCCCGCCCGGCACGCGCTTGACGGCCACGCGCAGTTCGCCGTCCTGTACGGCGCTGCAGATGGAGTAGGAGCGGCGGACTTCTTCGTTATCCAGCTGGGTGCGCATGACCAGGTACTGGCCCTGAGTGAAGCGGAACTGGTCCTGCAGGTGCTCGGGCACATCGAAGGCAATCGATACCGCATCACGGGTCTCATTGCGCACTTGCTTGATGGTCAGGCTGTGAAACTGGCTCATGGTGGTCTCCACGGCTCAAATGCATTTGAAATAGTCGAATGGCTCCAGGCACTCGCGGCAGCGGTACAGCGCCTTGCAGGCCGTGGAGCCGAACTGGCTGAGCAATTCGGTATGGGCGCTGCCGCATTGCGGGCAGCACACCTGGGGGGCTTCGCCGAGCAGGCTGCGCTTGCTGGCGCTGCCTTGCGGCGGCGCAATGCCATAAGCGCGCAGGCGCTCGCGGCCCAGTTCGCTGATCCAGTCGGTGCTCCAGGCCGGGGTCAGCCGGCGCTCCAGGTCTGGCGCGGTGAAACCGGCCTGTTCCAGCGCCTGGCGGATATCTCCTTCGATGACTTCGGTGGCCGGGCAGCCAGAGTAGGTCGGGGTGACCACCAGGTGCAGGTGGCCGGCGCGCCAATCGACATCGCGCACGATCCCCAGGTCGACCACGCTGACCACCGGCACTTCAGGGTCCATGACCTGGCCCAATACCGCCCAGGCACGAGCCAGGTCGTCGCCTTGCTGTGCCCGCGCGCCGCGGTCGCCGGCAATCAGTTCACCAGGTTGCATCGGGGTAGGCCCTTGGCAGGAACTGCATTTCGGCCAGCAGCAGGCCCAGATGCTCGGTGTGCAGGCCTTTGCGGCCATCCAGGTAGAAGTGGCTGGCGGCCTTGGGCAGCGGCAGTTCGACCGAAGCAAACGTCGCGGTGACCTGCTTCAGCCAGGTGGCGCCGACGGTAGCGGGATCGGCGCCGATACCGCATTCGGCCAGACGGACTTCGTTGTCGCTGCCAGCGGTGAGTTCAACGGTGAAGCGCCACAGCACCGGGATAGCGGCAAGCATGCGCTGGCGGCTGGCATCGGTACCACCGCCCAGGCGTTGTACCCATTCGCTGGACCGGCGCAGGTGGTAGGTGACTTCCTTCAGGGCCTTGGCGGCAATACCGGCGATTCGCGAGTCGCTGGACTCGACCAGCTCCTGCAGCACGGCGAAGTGCCACGCGTCGTAAAGGAACTGCTTGGTCATGGTCACGGCAAAATCACCGTTGGGTTGCTCGACCAGCAGCAGGTTGCGGTAGGCGCGCTCGTCACGGCGGAACGCCAGGGCATCGGCATCTCGGCCATCGTCGAGCAGCTCGGCGGCATACTCCAGCCAGTTGCGGGCCTGACCGACCAGATCGAGACCGACGTTCATCAGGGCCAGCTCTTCCTCGATGGCCGGGGCGCGGCCACACCATTCACAGAGGCGCTGGCCCTGGACCAGGGCGCTGTCGCCGAGCAACAGCAGATAGGGGATAAGGGCTTCTTTATGCATGGCCCACCTCACATGTGTCCGACTTCGTCGGGCAGCTCGTAGAAGCTGGCATGGCGATAGACCTTGTCGTCCGAGGGGGCGAACAGCGGGTCTTTCTCGTCGGGGGAGGAGGCGGTGATCAGCGCCGAAGGCACCACCCACAGGCTCACACCTTCGCTACGGCGGGTGTAGAGCTCGCGGGCGTTCTCGATGGCCATGGCGGCATCGGCGGCGTGCACGCTGCCGACATGCTTGTGGTTAAGGCCGTGCTTGCTGCGCACGAACACTTCGTAGAGGGTCCAGACAGACATTTTCGATCTCCGCATCAATCGCCGCTCAGGCGGCGTTCTTGTTCTGTTGCTTGCGCGCATAGGCCACGGCGGCCTCGCGTACCCAGGCGCCATCCTCGATGGCCTTGCGCCGGGTGGCGACACGTTCCAGGTTGCACGGGCCATTGCCCTTGATCACTTCGTAGAACTCGTCCCACTGGATTTCGCCAAAGTCGTAGTGGCCGCGCTCGGCGTTCCACTTCAGCTCAGGGTCAGGCGCAGTGCAGCCAAGCAGCTCCAACTGCGGAACGGTCTGGTCGATGAAGCGCTGGCGCAGTTCGTCGTTGGTCTGGCGCTTGATCTTCCAGGCCATCGACTGGGCGCTGTTGGGCGAGTGTTCATCGCTCGGGCCGAACATCATCAGCGCCGGCCACCACAGGCGGTTGATGGCGTCCTGAACCATGTCGCGCTGGGCTTGGGTGCCCTGGCGCATCATGGTCAGGAGCATTTCGTAGCCCTGGCGCTGGTGGAAGCTCTCTTCCTTGCAGATACGGATCATCGCGCGGGAGTAGGGGCCGTAAGAGGTGCGCTGCAGCACCACCTGATTGACGATGGCGGCGCCATCCACCAGCCAGCCCACAGCGCCCATGTCGGCCCAGCTGAGGGTGGGGTAGTTGAAGATGCTCGAGTACTTGGCCTTGCCGCTGTGCAGTTTGTCGATCTCTTCGTCGCGGTCAGCCCCCAGGGTTTCCATGGCGCTGTACAGGTACAGGCCGTGACCGGCTTCGTCCTGAATCTTGGCCATCAGCTGCAGTTTGCGCTTGAGGCTTGGGGCACGGGTAACCCAGTTGCCTTCGGGCAGCATGCCGACGATTTCAGAGTGGGCGTGCTGGGAGATCTGCCGGATGAGGGTCTGGCGGTAGGCCTCGGGCATCCAGTTCTTGGCTTCGATCTTGATTTCGGCGTCGATCTTTTCCTGGAAGTTGCGTTCCTCGGGGGACATTTCTTCCAGCGTCTTGACGCGCTTGACTCCGGTTTCCACTAGCTGTGCGTACATGTGCTGCGACTCCTGCTAAGGCATGAGTCATTTGTAAGCGATACAAAACATAACGTCAAACACATTTATGTGTATCAAGTGATATTTGTGTATCACATTGCCGGCCAAGGGGCTGTTGCAGCCCACTCTCGGCACAAGGCTGCGCCTGCATCGCGTGCCCGAGGGAACGCAGGCAAAAAAAAGGCCCCGGGCAATGCCGGGGCCGAAATGGCAGCCGATTGGGTCAGCTGGCCAACCGTTTGTCGAACACATGGCACGCCTTGCCCTCGGAGCGCTTGAGCGTGCCGCAGGGTTGTAGGTGCACCTGGGTGCTGATGCCGATGTAAGTCTTGATCTGTTTGGTCAACTCCCCGACGACCAGCTTGCGCTGGCCTTCGTCAAGGTGCTGGCACTCTGCGCGCAGTTCCACATGCACTTGGACACTGTCCAGGTTTCCATTGCGATACAGATGGATCTCATACAGCTCTGAAAGCTGTTTTATTTTTAGGACCTGCTCCTCGATCTGGGTCGGGAACACATTGACCCCGCGAATGATCAGCATGTCGTCACTGCGGCCGGTGATCTTGCCGATCCGCCGCATTGGCCGAGCGGTGCCCGGCAGCAGCCGGGTGAGGTCGCGGGTGCGGTAGCGCACCATCGGCAATGCCTCTTTGCTCAGCGAGGTGAATACCAGCTCGCCCAGCTGGCCATCCGGCAGTACCTCGCCGGTAGCAGGGTCGATGATCTCGGGATAGAAGTGGTCTTCCCAGATGGTCGGGCCGTCCTTAGTCTCTATGCACTCCATTGCCACCCCGGGCCCCATGATTTCCGAAAGGCCGTAGATATCGAGGGCATTGATGCCCAGGCGCTGCTCAATTGAACGGCGCAGCTCGTCGGTCCACGGCTCGGCACCAAAAATGCCCAGGCGCAGCTTGAGGTGGTGGGGGTCGATGCCCTGGCGCTCGATTTCATCAGCCAGGTTGAGCATGTAGGACGGGGTGACCATGATGATGTCGGGCTGGAAGTCGCGAATCAGCTGCACCTGCTTTTCGGTCTGGCCACCGGACATGGGGATCACGGTGCAGCCCAGGCGCTCGGCGCCGTAGTGCGCGCCGAGCCCGCCGGTGAACAGCCCGTAGCCGTAGGACACATGCACCTTGTCACCTTTGCGCCCGCCGGCCGCACGAATCGAACGGGCAACCACATTGGCCCAGGTGTCGATATCGTTCTGGGTGTAGCCGACCACAGTCGGCTTGCCGGTGGTGCCACTGGAGGCATGCAGGCGCACCACTTCTTCCTGGGGCACGGCAAACATGCCGTAGGGGTAGTTGTCGCGCAGGTCGTTCTTGCCGGTGAAGGGGAACTTCGCCAGGTCTTCCAGGCACTTGAGGTCATCGGGGTGGGCGCCGCACTCGGCAAAGCGCTGGCGGTACAGCGGCACATTGTCGTAGGCGTGCTTCAGGCTCCAACGCAGACGCTCCAGCTGGTGCTGGCGCAGGGCGTCGACGCTGGCGGTTTCCATCGGGTCCAGCAGGGCACGATCGGCATCATGGTACATGTTCATGGCTTCACTCGAATTGTTCTTGTACGCCGCGCGCCAGCGGCTGCAGGCCACGCGGTGAGTGTCATGGAGGCAGCATATACGGCTGCGTTCAGTTCGGTAACAAGCGCAGGGCCCGAACCGCTCAGAGGCGCTCGATGATCATGGCGATGCCTTGACCTACACCGATGCACATGGTGCACAGGGCGTAGCGGCCGGCCGTTTCTTCAAGCTCGTGCAAGGCAGTGGTCACCAATCGAGCACCGCTCATGCCCAGTGGATGGCCCAGGGCGATGGCGCCGCCGTTGCAGTTGACGCGTGGGTCGTCGTCGGCCAGGCCCAGCTCGCGCAACACGGCCAGCCCTTGGGCGGCAAAGGCCTCATTGAGTTCGATGACATCCAGGTCAGCCAGTGCCAGGCCGGTGAGCGCCAGCACCTTGCGGGTCGCAGGCACCGGACCAATACCCATCAGCCTGGGCTCAACCCCGGCCACCGCCATGCCGACGATGCGGCCGCGGGCCTTCAGCCCATGGCGGCGGGCCGCGGCGCTGCTGGCCAGCAGCAGGGCGCAAGCGCCGTCATTCACGCCGGAGGCATTACCCGCTGTTACGCTGCCGCCTTCACGAAACGGCGTCCCGAGCCGAGCCAGCTGCTCCAGGGTCGTGTCGCCACGCGGGTGCTCGTCATGCTCGACCACTTTGGCTGGGCCTTTGCGTTGCGGGATTTGGACCGGCACGATTTCCCGCGCCAGGCGGCCGCGGGCCTGAGCTGCTGCGGCTTTGTGCTGGCTGCGCAGGGCAAAGGCATCCTGGTCGGCGCGCGAGATGCCGAACTGTTCGGCCACGTTTTCAGCCGTTTCCGGCATCGAATCGATGCCGTAGGCGGCCTTCATCAGCGGGTTGACGAAACGCCAGCCGATGGTGGTGTCGAACAGCTCGGCCGCACGCCCGAATGCCTGCTCCGACTTACCCATCACAAACGGCGCACGCGACATGGACTCTACACCACCGGCCAGCATGAGCCCCGCTTCACCGCAGCGCAGCGCACGTGCCGCATTGCCGATGGCATCCAGGCCAGAACCGCACAGGCGGTTGATCGTGGTCCCTGGTACTTCGAGTGGCAGCCCGGCCAGCAGGCTCGCCATGTGAGCCACGTTGCGGTTGTCTTCGCCAGCCTGGTTGGCACAGCCGAAGATAACGTCATCAATGGCTTTCCAGTCCAGTTCGGGGTGACGCTGGATCAAGGCTTTGAGCGGGATGGCCGCCAGGTCGTCGGCGCGCACGCTGCTCAGGGCCCCGGCATAGCGGCCAATGGGGGTACGCACGGCGTCGATGATCAAGGCATCGGCGTGGGTCGGTTCATTCATCTTGCGTCTCCTGCGCCAGCACGGTGCCGCGCACTTTGTAGGATTTGCCATGGAACATCGCCACCAGCTCACCGCGCTGGTTGTCGATGCGCACGTCGTACAGGCCGGTGCGGCCTTTGCGGCTGACTTCGCTGGCGTGGGCGGTGAGCACGTCATCGCGCAGCGCCGGGGCCAGGTAGTCGATGGTGCAGCCCAGCGCCACCGTGGCCTGGTCGTAGCTATTGCAGGCGAAGGCGAACGCCGAATCGGCCAACGCGAACAGGAAACCGCCATGGCAGGTGCCATGCCCCTGGATCATGTCGGCACGTACCGCCATGCGCAGGCTGGCCCGGCCTGGGCCGGCATCCAGCAGGCTGATGCCCAGGCCCTGAGTGGCCGGGTCGCGGGCGTACATGGCGTCGGCACAGGCTTGTGCCAGTTCCACTTCAGTCATGCAGGGTGCCTCCTTTGGCTTCGCAGCGACGTAACAGCAGGGAAGGGCGGTAGCGGCTCTCGCCGTAGCTGCGCTGCAGGTTGTCGAGCACGGCCAGGGTGTGGGCAAGGCCGATGTCTGCGGCCCAGGCCAGCGGGCCGCGGGGGTAATTGACGCCGGCGCGCATGGCCAGGTCAATGTCGGCGGCGCTGCCGACGCCCTGAAGCACCGCATCGGCGGCCTCGTTGGCGAGCATTGCCACGGTGCGCAGTACCACCAGGCCGGGCAGGTCGGCGACACCGGTCACTTTCAGGCCGGCACGCTGCAGCAAGGCTACGGCGTGGTCGCGGGCGCTGTTAGTGGTGTCGGCGGACCAACTGATGGCAAGGCGGGTGGCGCTGCTGTAGTCCAGCGCCAGGTCGAGCAGCACAAGGTTGCGCAGGCCGTCTTCGCGGGCGCGCTGGCTGGCCAGGCGGCCATCGGACAGTGCCAGGGTGGCGTCGCCCACCTGGATCAAGCCACTACCGGCGCGCTGGGTCACGGCAATGCCGCTTTGGCGAAGGCGCTCGACCAGCGGCTGCATCACCCCCAGGTTGCCCTCGACAACGCAGGCCTCTGCGCAGGCGGAGCTGTGCAGTTCCGCCGGCTGCGGGCGCTCGACGCCTTCGGCATAGCGATAGAAGCCTTGGCCGGTCTTGCGGCCCAGGCGACCGGCGTCCACCAGTTCCTTCTGCACCAGCGAAGGCTGGAACCGGAAATCGCCATAGAAAGCATCGAATACTGAACACGTGACAGCGTAATTGACGTCATGGCCAATCAGGTCGGTCAGCTCGAACGCCCCCATGCGAAAGCCGCCAGCGTCACGCATCAGCGCATCCAGGCTGGCGCAATCGGCGGCACCTTCCTGCATCAGGCGCAGGCTTTCGGCATAGAACGGCCGCGCTACCCGGTTGACGATGAAACCGGGTGTAGAGCGTGCATGTACCGGCTGCTTGCCCCAGGCCTGGGCAGTGGCGTAGATGCGTGCGGCCACTGCCGGGTCGGTTGCCAGGCCCGACACCACCTCGACAAGCGCCATCAGCGGTGCCGGGTTGAAAAAGTGCATACCAACCACGTGCTGTGGGCGTTCAAGGCCAGCGGCGAGGCTGGTGATGGACAGTGACGAAGTGTTGCTGGCAAGGATACAGTCGGCTGCGCACAAGGTTTCGAGCTGACTGAACAACGCCTGCTTCACCTGCAGGTTTTCGACGATGGCTTCAATGACCAGGCCGGCATCTGCCAAGGCTTCGAGTGTATCGACCGGGCACAGGCGGGCATTGATCGCTTCGCGTTCAGCGGCCGGCAACGTTCCTTTGTCCACCAGCCGGGCCAGTTGGCGATCGATACCCGTCACCGCCTGGGCGGCAGCACCCGGGCGGTTGTCGTAGAGCTTGACGGGGTGGCCGGCCTGGGCCGCGACCTGGGCGATACCGGCGCCCATGGCGCCGGCACCGATCACCGCCACCTGCACATTGCTTGCGAGTGCGCCCATGTTCAGCGCCCCTTGAAGGCTGGCGTGCGTTTGTTCATGAAGGCGCTCACGCCTTCGCGGTAGTCCTCGCTGCGCCCGGCCAGGCGCTGCAGGTCTCGCTCCAGCTCCAGCTGCGCCTCAAAACCGTTGTCGAAACTGGCATTGAGGCTGCGCTTGATCAGTGCCAGGCCGTAGGTGGGCTGGGCGGCGAGCTGGCGGGCGAGGGTGAGGGCTTCGTCACGCAGCGCGGCATCATCCACCACGCGGTGGATCAACCCCCATTGCTCGGCCTGTTCGGCGCCAAGGCGCTCGCCCAGCATGGCCAGCGCCTTGGCCCGGGCCATACCGACCAAGCGCGGCAGCAGCCAGGTACCGCCGGAGTCCGGCACCAGGCCGATCTTGCAGAAGGCCTGGATGAAACTGGCCGAGCGGGCGGCCAGCACCAGGTCGCAGGCCAAGGGAATGTTGGCACCGGCACCGGCCGCCACGCCGTTGACCGCACAGATCACCGGCAAAGGCAGGTCGCGCAGGGTGCGTACCAGCGGGTTGTAGAACTTGTCGATCGATTGGCCCAGGTCCGGCATTTCGGCGCCTGGGGCAACGTTGCGGTCGGACAGGTCCTGCCCGGCGCAGAAGCCGCGGCCTTCAGCCGTCAGCAGCAGCACCCGCGCGTCACTGCTTTGGCGCACTTGCTTGAGCGCTTCGCGCACCTCCAGATGCATGGCCGTATTGAAGCTGTTCAGCTGCTCGGGGCGGTTCAATGAAAGGAAGGCAACGCCGTCCTCGATGGAAAACAGGATGTGCTGGAAAGTCATGACAGGCTCGCTCCGTCAGTCGAGAGAATGATGGTCAGCGCCCCTGGAAACGGGCTTGACGCTTTTCCTGGAAGGCGCGGATGCCTTCATCGCGGTCGGCGGTGCCAGCCAGCAGGGTGAAGGCATGGCGCTCGAAGCGCAGGCCGCTGGCCAGGTCGGTATCACCGGCCTTCAGTAACGCCTCCTTGGCCAGGCGCACGGCCAGCGGCGCTTTGGCGGCGATGCTGCGGGCAACCTGCATGGCGCGTTCTACGGTGAGTTCGGGCTGGGTGATTTCGCTGACCAGGCCGGCCTGCTGGGCGCGGTGGGCAGTGATGGCTTCCCCCGTCAGTACCATCTGCATGGCCAACGGCTTACCGACGGCACGCAACAGGCGCTGGGTGCCGCCAGCACCGGGGATGATGCCAAGGTTGATTTCCGGCTGGCCGAAACGGGCGTCGGTACCGGCGATGACGATGTCGGCGCACATTGCCAGTTCACAGCCGCCACCCAGGGCATAGCCGTTGACTGCGGCAATCAGCGGTTTGGCGAATGCGGTGATGCTTTGCCAATGCGCTACGCGCGGGTCATTGAGGATGCCGACCAGGTCGCGATCAGCCATCTCGCGGATGTCGGCGCCTGCGGCGAATGCTTTGGCACTGCCGGTAATCACTGTGGCCCGGACATGCTCGTCGTCCCCGGCAGCCTGCAGCGCAGCAGCCAGTTCTGCCAGTAGCTCGGTGCACAGGGCATTCAAGGCCTCGGGCCGTTGCAGGGTAATGAGCTGAACGCCGTGTTCGGGCGCCTGCACATCGATATATCGCGGCATGTCGGGTTCCTCTGGCTGCACGCACGGCACATCGCGTGGCCGGCATTTTTTGGAATTGTTTGCAGGGGCGTAATGCGGGATCACGACCAGGTGAGGTCAGTATATGCTCTATGTGATACATCAATGCAAGTTTCAAAATGTATTCGCGTATCTCTTTTTTATTTTCCAGCGGCCAAAGCCGCAGAGCAATGCCTGCAGAAGAATCGGTTCATCTGGTTATTTTCTGGTATTTAACGCTGGTTTTTGCCTGGCAGAATCAAATCAACACAAGTGATACACGATTGACGACCAAACAGCTTCTGATACAAGATCGAAAGAAATTTCAAATCATTTCAGGAGTGATGCCATGCCTTGCTATCGACTGGACGGCCTGACGCCCGTGGTTCACCCGACAGCCTACGTGCACCCCAGTGCAGTCCTGATCGGCGACGTCATCGTTGGACCCCGCTGCTACATCGGCCCACTGGCATCGCTCAGGGGCGATTTCGGCCGCATCGTGCTGGAGGAGGGCGCCAACTTGCAGGACACCTGCGTGATGCACGGTTTCCCGGGGGGCGACACCGTAGTAGAGCGTAACGGGCACATCGGCCATGGCGCCGTGCTGCACGGCTGCCGAGTGGGCGAAGACGCGTTGGTCGGCATGAACGCCGTGGTGATGGATGGCGCCCATGTAGCACCACGTTGCATTGTCGCGGCCACTGCCTTCGTCAAGGCAGGCTTCGAATGCGCGGCGCAGAGCCTGGTGATGGGGTCGCCAGCCCAGGTCAAACGCCCACTGACCGATCAGGAGCTGGCCTGGAAACAGCGCGGGACGGCGGAGTACCAGCACCTGGCGCAGCGCTGCATGAACAGCATGGTCGAATGCCCGCCGCTGGCCGAGGCAGAGCCGGGACGCCCGCGCATGGAAGACACCGGGGTCAGGCCCAAGGGCCAGGCGAGCGCATGAGCCTGGCAGCGACACGCAATGGCCAGGCGGCCCACCGCACAGGTATAGTCGGTGCTTTATCCGCGCACAGTTCGCCCATGAGCACTCTTGCCCCACTGAACCACTTGATCACCCGCTTTCAGGAACAGACGCCGATCCGCGCCAGTTCCCTGATCATCACGTTGTACGGCGATGCCATCGAGCCGCACGGCGGTACAGTCTGGCTCGGTAGCCTGATCAACCTGCTGGAACCGATCGGCATCAATGAACGGCTGATTCGCACGTCGATCTTTCGCCTGACCAAAGAAGGTTGGCTCACTGCAGAAAAGGTGGGTCGACGCAGTTATTACAGCCTGACAGGCACTGGCCGTCGGCGTTTCGAAAAAGCTTTCAAGCGCGTCTATAGCCCAAGCCAGCCAGCCTGGGACGGGGCCTGGACGCTGGTGTTGCTGTCGCAACTCGAGGCGGGTAAACGCAAGGCCGTGCGTGAAGAGCTGGAGTGGCAGGGGTTTGGTGTCATGGCGCCGAACCTGCTAGGTTGCCCACGGGCAGACCGTGCCGACCTGGTGGCCACGTTGCGTGACCTTGAGGCCGGCGACGACAGTATCGTCTTCGACACCCACACCCAAGAGGTGCTCGCGTCCAAGGCGATGCGCGCCCAGGTGCGGGAAAGCTGGCGTATCGACGAACTGGGGCAGCAATACAGCGAGTTTATCCAGCTGTTCAGGCCGCTGTGGCAAGGTTTGAAAGAGCAGCCGTTGCTGGATGCTCAAGATTGCTTCCTGGCACGCACGCTGCTGATTCACGAGTACCGCCGCCTGCTGCTGCGCGACCCGCAACTGCCCGACGAGCTGCTGCCAGGGGACTGGGAGGGAAGGGCTGCGCGGCAGTTGTGCCGTAACCTCTACCGACTGGTGTTTGCCAAAGCCGAAGAATGGTTGAATGCAGCACTGGAAACAGCAGATGGCCCATTGCCGGATGTGAGCGAGAGTTTCTACAAACGTTTTGGCGGGTTGGCTTGAGGGTAAGTCACCTACTACCAGCAGGCAGTTCTTGTGTCCCTATAGGAGCAACCCCAACCACATTGCCCCCAGGATGAGCAGTTGCCCTGGAATGAGGTATCGCGAAAAGCTGAAACCTCCGTTGCTCAAGGCCAGAACACATTTGCTTAATGTGTTCCCCGTCAATGCGAGCAAGCCCGGTATGACGATTTCATTCGCACTGATTCGTCCGGCAGCGACCAACGAGGCGATCGAGGCCGTGGCCGCATGAGCATCGGCCAGGCCGCCGACGAAAGCCGCGAGTTTGACGCCATTGGAGCCCAGAAGCTGAAGCAGAAATGCCGAGAACAAGGCGATGCCGGTTATCGCAGCGGTGATCGCCAGTGCTGTCCAGAGACTGAACGCGCCATCGCCCGGATGTGTGGCGGATCCTCCATGAGCAGCACGCCAAGGGGCTAGCAGAAGCACGCCATACACGAGTGTGACCAGTGCCCCCAGCGCGATCGATGACCAGAAAGGGTCGAGCAAGCGACGGTCGACGATGCTCAGCACCAGTGCAAATTGGGTGATGCTGGCGAGATTGGACAATACGGCAGCGCCGGCAAATGGCCTGGCAGCAGCGCCTTGCTGTCTGACGCGGTGCGCAAGCAGGGCAATGGTGGCAGAACTTGAAGCAAAGCCCGATGCGATCGCGCTCAAGGGCAGGCCATAGCGAGGTCCCATCAGGCGCATGACGATGTGTCCTAAAGCACCCACGGCCATCAGCAAGACCACCAGGTTACAAATCGTGCGCGGGTTGAGTATGTTGTAGGGGCCTAGAAACTGGTCCGGTGTCAGCGGCAGTACCACCAAGGCCACCGTGGACAACATCAGGCCATCGCGCAACTCTTCCTCGCTCAATTGTTGCAGCACGAAATGATGCAGTTCGCGTCGCAGCGCCAACAGCACGGTGAGCACCACGCCCACCGCTGCGGCGAGCTCAGGCTCATGAAGGCTAAGCGCTCCGAGTGTCAGCACCAGCAGCAGGGCAATTTCACTGGTCACTTCAGGGTCTTTATCGGCATGTCTGCGGTAGTGCATGCAGAGCATCAGCACCAAGCCCAGACTCGCCACCGCGACCAGCACCGCACCTGCCAGCAACATGCTGACGTAGCCCAGCAATGCAGTGATGGCGAAGGTCCTGAGCCCGGCGGCCGCGTGGTCTTCGTTACGCCCCTTCTTACGCTCGCGCTCCAGCCCCACCAGCATGCCGATACCCAGCGCCACAGCGCCGTGGCCAACATTCAAGGCGTCGAGCATGGTGCCTTTAGCGGGACCTTGACCTCACATTCCCCGCCACCTTGTTCCAGTGCCATGAGTGCAGGCATATCGAGAATTTCTACCAACCTGCCATGCAGGTCGACGATACCCAGCGTGCGCAGACGGGCGACGGATCGGCACACGGTTTCCAGGCGTAACCCCAGGTACGAAGCCATGTCTTCACGAGACATGCGCAACATGAAGCCATGGGCAGAGTAACCGCGGCTGACGAAGCGCCTGGAGAGCCCCACCAGGAAGCTGGCCAGCCGCTGTTCTGCTGTCAGGTTGCACAGCATCAGCACGCGCCCGTGCTCACGCACGATCTCGCGGCTCATCAAGCGATTAAGGCTCTGCTGCAGCTCCGGAAACTCACGCGCCAGGGTTTGCAAGCGACGATAGGGGACGGGGCAGACTTCGCTGTCTTCCAGGGCAATGGCGTCACAGACATGGTGCTCTGTGGCAATGGCATCGAGGCCGAGTACATCGCCCGGCATCCAGAAGTTGATCACCACGCCTTGCCCCTCGGCGGTGTTCAGGCTGGTCTTGAAACTGCCGCAACGTACGGCATAGAGCATGGACAGCGGATCGTTGGCATTGAACAGCGCGGCACCCTTGCGAATGCGCATGCGTGGGCCTATCAACGCGCCCAGGCAGCTGTTGTCGTCAACCGGCAGACCCATGGGGAGGCACAGACCGCTGACCCGGCAATCCATGCAGTGGTTCACCAGCGGTTTCAGGTGAATAGGGTTTGCCTTGGACAATGCGTTGGGTGAGTCGAGCAGGGTGACCTTCAGCTGGCCAGGCATTTTCAGGCCTCCTTCGCATTTTGGAGGCCGCTTTGGGCCCCTGCGCCATGACGCGCACCGAGCCCCACGGTCACCCCGGCATGGGGCGACCAATCAGCAAGCATGTCACGCGAGTGGGGGGCATTGAGGCGGCTTGTAAGCCGTTCGACAAACCGCTCGGCTTCGGCAGCCGTACTGAAACCCACCCGCCAGTCATCCATGTGTACCCAACAGCGTCCCTGCTCTGTGTTCTTCTCCACGTAAACGTTCATCAGGGCCTCCAAAGCATGTATCGGTAGACAATGCAGAATGAAGGCGTCCCTGCCGGCAGTGCAGGTGAAACTCAGGGCGGTGTCGCCATGGCACGCCTGCAGGGCCTGAAGTGGCTGTGATCTGGGTACAGGGTGCGCCGGCGAAGTCCCGAGGTATTGATCCGCGTCAAGTTCTTGCGCCATGGGCAATGCCACTGGTCGGCAGGTGCCGCCAGTTGATAAACATCAAGTTCGCAACACGTAGGTGGCAGATGCTTTACCTACGTATCGCAACCTCAGAGGTGTGCCATGGAAACTCCGCAAAGACTGCTGCTGATCGCCTCCCCCCTGATGCGCCGAACCCCGGTGTATGACCGGGCTGCTGCGCTGGCCAAGGCCAAGGGGATGGCGCTGCACATCGTGGCTTTCGACTATGTGGAAGGGCTGGCCACGGCGGGCTTGGTGAATGATCAAGCGCTTGCAGTCATGCGCGAGGGTTACGTGCAGCAGCACCGTGCATGGCTGGAAACCCAGGCGTTGCCGATGCGGCGCAATGGCGTCACCGTCACAACCGAGGTGGTGTGGGTGCAGCAGCCCTTGAATGAGATCCTGATACACTTGCGTGAGCAACCGTTTGCCATGCTGATCAAAGAGCTCGAGCATGAGCCTTGGTGGATGCGCGCAATGTTCACCTCGCTGGATATCCAGTTGCTGCGCGAAACGCGAATACCCTTGCACTTGGTACACAAGGCCAGCCATGCGTTGCCACGCAGGATTCTGGCGGCGGTGGACCTGTCCAGGCCTGAGGATCAGTTTGAAGGTTTCAACGACCAGATCATCAGCGAAGCGCTGAAGCTGACCTTGCAGTGCAATGCCCAGATCGAGTTGCTGTACACCTACGACTTGGGTTCCATGTACCTGGACGCCGACGGCAGCCGGGAACATTCGTTCCTGTTCGATTCGAACCAGGCCCAGACCTTGCATGACGCTCAGAGCGCTGCCTTCCAAGAGCTTGCCGAACGCAACGGGATCGCCGTCGAACACCGCCATATGCGTATCGGCGACCCGGCAAAGGCCCTGGCCATGTTCATGGATAACAATGATATCGACGTGCTGGTCATGGGCAGCTATCACCACCATGGCATCGGCTGGTTCATCGGCAGTACTGCCGAGCGCGTTTTGCATCGGTTGTCCAGCAGTGTGCTGGTGATTTCTCCAGAGCGCTCCAAAGGCTGAAGCACAAGGCCCGCAAGGGCCTTGTTTTTTCAAGGCCGCAGGTCAAGTTCGTGCAGGATCTCGCTCACATCGCCGCCAGGGTAGCGTGAGGTGAAGCCCAGTGCCTTGACCAGCCGGTGCATGGCATAGTTGCTGGCCAGATCCCTGGAGACCATGCACTGAAAGCCATTGCGTCGTGCGGCTTCAATCAGGTGTTGCATCAGGCGCTTGCCCAACCCCTTGCGCTGCCAGTCTTCGCTGACCGCCACTGCACATTCGCACCGCTGACTGCCAGGTATGCCTGCATAGCGGCTGACGCCGATTTGTTGCAATTGACCGTCCACATGAACCAAGGCGACATAGGCCATGCGTTGGTGATAGTCCACGGGCATGTCTTGCGTGTCCAAGCTAGGCAAGCCGCCGCTGAGCCCAGCAATGAAACGAAAACGCCGTGATTCATAAGCGATGGTGCTCAGAAAACGCTTGTCCCGTTCGCGGTCTTCTTCGCGCAGTGGGCGGATCAGCACCGCCGAACCGTCCTCGAGGTTTTCGACCCAGTGTTCGCAGGTCTGTGGCTGTGCTGTTTGCTGCCCGTTCATGACGCCTCCCGTTGCTTGATCAGTACCTGGTGCAGCCGTTTTAACGTGGCGGGCCGTTTCGGTTCTGACAATCATCAAGTTCAGCCTGGGTAGCGGTTTTCTGATCTGCATCAAGCAGCAGCGATCCTGCGCGCGGAATATCGTCAGCATCACACCCACTCACGAAAGCGCGGAGGTTCACCATGGGGCAATATCGACAATTGCTGGTGCTGCTGACCGAGGTAGAACCGCATTCCGCCGCTTTGCGCAGAGCCCTTGCCTTGGCGCATGTCAGCGGCGCCAGCGTGCATGTACTGGGCTTGTTCGAGCCAAGCGAGGAGCACCTTCTGCGCGAAGAGCGGCTGAACGAGGCCGATATCAAGCGCCAGTACGAGCACTATCGCGCTCAGTTGACGGGATTGGTCGAGCGGCATCGCGGCAGCGGTATAACGCTGACGGTCGACAGCCTGAATGCGGAGGATATCCGCAGCCAGGCGATCGATTACATCAGTGAACTGCAGCCCGATATGGTCATCAAGGACAGCGAAGCCGCGTCGGCCCTGGTGCGCGTGTTCGGCACCCCACTGGATTGTGCGCTGATGCGAGGTTTCAAAGGCGTCAGCCATTTCGTGCCGGCGGGGGCCATCTCATTGCCGCGGCGTGTGCTGGTCGCAGTGGATACGGCGTTCAGTGAGACGCCTGCCGTTCAGGCGTGCTTCAATCGTGGTCTGGTTCGTGCTGCTCAGGCGCTGGCGTTGCAGTGTGACGCGCACCTGCATCTGCTATCGGCCTACAACCTGGCAGGGGTATTTGCCTCGGACATGAATGTCACCCAGGCGTGGATCGACGAGATGCGCGAGGCACTGCAGGAACCTTTCGAAGCGCTGGCCGATGCCGAAGGCGTCGCGCCTGACCGCCGACATTTCATGGAAGGAGGCCCGGTACAGGTGATCCGTGAACAGGTCGCGGCCCTGGACATCGACGCGGTGGTGATGGGCGTGGTGCAACCCAAAGGCCTGGACAAACTGTTGGGAGACACCACCGAGCGTATCGTCAGCCGCCCACCGTGCAGCGTGCTCGCCGTTCATCCCCAAATAGCCGAAAGTTGGGAGCCTTGGCCATGCAACTGACATTTCTTGGCGGCACCGGCACCGTGACCGGCAGCAAATTCCTGTTGACCCGTGACAGCACGCGGGTATTGGTCGACTGCGGACTCTTCCAGGGTTTCAAGCAACTGCGCCTGCGCAACTGGCAGCCACTGCCCCCGGCGCTGCGGGCGCTTGATGCGGTGGTGCTGACCCACGCCCACCTTGACCACAGCGGTTATCTACCGGTGCTGGTTCGGGAAGGCTACCGCGGGCCGATCTACGCCACGCCGGCGACGTGCGCCTTGGCGGAAATCCTCCTGCTCGACAGTGCACGGCTGCAGGAAGAGCAGGCCGAACATGCCAATCGCCACGGTTACTCCAAGCATGCGCCGGCGCAACCGCTCTATACCGAGCAGGATGCCAAACGTGCCCTGGCACTGTTTCGGCCCGTGGCGTTACATCAGGTGACCATGATCGCCGAGGGCATGGAGTTACTGTTGCGTACCGCCGGACATATTCTGGGGGCAGCCACGGTCCAGATCAGCGCCGAAGGGCAGACCGTGCTGTTTTCGGGTGACCTCGGCCGCCCTCAGGATCCGATCATGCGTGCGCCTGAGCTGGTCAGGACGGCGGACGTGCTGTTGATCGAGTCTACCTATGGGGACCGCCAGCATCCCGCCGAATCGACCGAGCAGTACCTGGCCAAGGTCATCAACGAAACGCTCCTGCGCCACGGGATTACCCTGGTACCCTCGTTCGCCGTCGGCCGTGCCCAACTGCTCATGTATTACCTGTACACGCTCAAGCGCGACCGGTTGATCCCTGATGTCCCGGTCTACCTGAACAGCCCGATGGCCACCGACGCCACCGCCTTGTACCAGCAGTACCGCAGTGAGCATCGGCTGACCGCAGCCGAGTGCGCCGCCATGTGCAGAGGCACGCACATCGTCCGGACAGTCGATGAGTCCAGGCACCTGGACCAGCTGCGCGAGCCCGCAGTGATCATCGCCGCCAGTGGCATGGCGACCGGCGGACGGGTGCTTCACCACCTGAAGGCGCTGGCCCCCAACCCACGCAACAGCATCCTGTTCTCGGGCTTTCAAGCCGGGGGGACGCGGGGTGCCGATATCGTCGCGGGCGCCCACAGTGTGAGGTTGCACGGCGAGGATGTGCCCATCCGTGCACAGGTGCATGCGATGGAGAATCTTTCTGCGCACGCCGATGCCGATGAAATCATGGAATGGTTGCGCGGGTTCACCCGGCCACCCCGTCAGACCTATGTCATTCATGGTGAGCCACACGCTGCCGACACCTTACGGCGGCGAATCAGCCTCGAACTCGGCTGGCAGGTGTGCGTGCCTGAGTATCAGGAAACGGTTGCCATCGATCCTGTGCGCTAGCCGGGCGCGGGAGGTGAATCATGAGTACACAAGCAAGGGCGAAACTGCGGGCCTGGTTGCACAGGCCCAGGGGCAGCCTGGGTTGGATCGTGACCATCGTCGCTTTACTCGTCGCCGCGTCCGTCTATCGCGCCTTAAGCGCTAGCTGGCGCATGCCCATGCGTGATCCGGCGGTACTCCTTGGCCTGCTGGCGTTGAGTGTCGCGCTGGGGTGGGCGGTGCAGCGGGGCGTCAAGCGCACGGTCGGCAAGGCCATTTTCAATGGCCAGCAGACGGGTTGGCAGGCCAGGCTGGCGTTGCTGCGTTCAATCACCCGGGAATCGAACACGTTGATAAGCGTGTTGCTGCTCCTGGTCCTACTCGGTGCTGGCACCGTGTGGCTGGCGGGGCGCTCTGTGGCGCAGATCGTGGAGAATTGCACGGCCAACCTGCAGGCCCAGGTGGAGGTGCCTGAGGATGACAAGCTCGCT
Source organism: Pseudomonas sp. NBRC 111139 (assembly GCF_001753955.1). Classification (NCBI taxonomy): domain Bacteria; kingdom Pseudomonadati; phylum Pseudomonadota; class Gammaproteobacteria; order Pseudomonadales; family Pseudomonadaceae; genus Pseudomonas; species Pseudomonas sp. NBRC 111139. Next base: position 17,306 of record NZ_BCBP01000016.1, on the reverse strand, counting down.
GCGCTGGTCGGCAAACCCGTGTGCACGTGCCTGGCACAGACCTTTCTGGAGCGCAATGGGGTGCTGCGCCTGGCCCTGTTCGAAACGCCCATGCAGGAAGTGAGCGGCCTGAAGGCGCTGACTCCCGCTGATGAGCAGCGTTGCCTCGCGCAGTTCGACCTGTTGCCCGAGGTGGGGCGTGCAGCCACGCCTTGAAGCCATCAACGGCTCCCATCGGCAGCTGAAACGACCGGCGCCCATCGCGGCGCGGGAGGTGTTCATGTCCCATGATCTTGCCTTGCCAACTGTGTTTGTCGACCGTACCCAGGCTGGACGTTGCCTGGTAGAGCCACTGGCCCGGTATGCCGGCAGGCCCGACGTGATCGTGCTCGCACTGCCGCGTGGTGGTGTTCCGGTGGCCTATGAAGTCGCGACTGCCCTTAACGTTCGCCTGGACCTGCTGATGGTGCGCAAGCTCGGTATGCCGTTTCAACCCGAGTTCGCCATGGGGGCGATAGCCAGCGGCGGAGTAACCTTCCTCAACGACGACATGTTGCGGGCCTATCCGGTAGATCGCGCGGTGTTCGACGCCGTGGTTGCCAGGGAAACCGAGGAACTGGCGCGGCGCGAGCGGGCTTACCGGGGAGGGCGGCCAGCCCAGCAACTCAAGGATCAGGTGGTGATTCTCGTTGATGACGGCCTGGCGACCGGTGCCACGATGAGGGCGGCGATACAGGCTGCACGAGCCCAGTCACCGGCGCGGATCGTGGTCGCCGTCCCGGTCGCACCGCCAGAAACGCTCGAAGCGCTGTACGGTGAAGTGGATGAGCTGGTGTGCCCGCGTGTGCCTGAGCGGATGGTCTCGGTTGGCTATTGGTACCAGGATTTCCCGCAGACGTCGGACGAGGAAGTCATGACGCTCATGGGGCAAGCTGATCAGCAAGCACTTTGCCGGAGTGCCCCCCATGACTGAGCGCAGGGGTGAAGTTCGCACGCAGACGATGAAGCTGGCTAGTTGCGCATCGGCTTGTTCGGTGCAGGCACGGGGGCCACTGCGCTTGCCGGTGACGGGTTTGTGATGTCCCTGCAGCGCGTATCCGCCTGATAGCGCTTCGCCAAGGCTCATACACCAAATGGATAGGTTTCGTCCTCAGGCTCAAGGTGCTGTTGTTTCGGCAAGGGCAGGGCAGTCACTGGCTGGGTCTGTTCGAACCAGAGCAGCGCATCGAACTGCTCGGCCAGCACCGCCTCGAAGTAGTGGCTCAGCCGTTCGCTCTCGGGGCGATAGATGACGCCGATGGCGCGTTCGAGTAGCGCCGTGGACAACACATGGCGCAACGCCTTGCGCTGTGGGTCGCGCCAGTCGCTCAGGCTGGCTGGCACGCCTGCGAGGCGGAACTGGTGCTCCCAGCTGTCGCTGCGCGAAGGACGGATTTCCTTGATCTGCATGTCGCCGTCCCAGTCATCGGCGGCGGCCACCTGGCCGCGGTCGGTGGCCATGCCGATCAGCACCGCGTCGTGCCCGAAAGCGCTGCGGCAAAGCTGGCCGATGGTGAACTGGCCTTTCCAGCCCATTTCCGTGGCTCCGGCATTGCCGATGTGTGAATTGTGTGCCCAGACCACGGCCTTGGCGTGGGTACCACGGTGTTCCAGCAGTGCGTGCAAGGTATCGAACATGTGCCGGTCGCGCAGATTCCAGGAAGCCGTCGAACCTCGGTAAATGGCGCGGTAGTACTGTTCCGCAGCGATGATTACACGGGCGTTCTGCGTTGCGTTGAAGAAGGCTTCATCATTGCGGACAAGCCCTGACAGTTGCTCGGCGAGCATGACATTCAACTGCTGGATCACCGGTTGCTCACAAGGCATGACGCCACCGCGCTCGACAAAGTGCCCGTACAGCGCGGGGTCGTCCTGCCACGGCGTCAGGCAACCGTAACGGCGGCGGGCTTCATGGGCCAGATGCGGATCGACCCGGTCCAGATAGGCCAGGACTTCATGGATGGAATTGCGCAGGCTGTAGACATCCAGGCCGCGGAATTCCACGCGGTGGTCGGTGGGCAGCAGGCGGTTGTGCCCGTGAAGCCATTGGGCGAAGGCTTTGACTTCGCTATTACGCCACATCCAGGTAGGAAAACGGCTGAAAATATGGCGTTTCCACGCCGAGTGCGCCAAGCCTCGGACGTACTGATCGACATGCCCGGCATCCGGCCAGTCAGCCTCGACAGCAACGATGTTGAAACCATGCTGTTCGATCAGGCGCCGGGTGATCGCCGCGCGGGCGCGATAGAACTCACTGCTGCCGTGGCTTGCCTCGCCCAGCAGGATGACGCGCGCGTCAGCATAGCGGTCGAACAGCGCTGCGAATGCCGGCGTATCCAGGTCCGGCAAAGGTTCGGCGTACTGATGAAGCACCGGGGCAATATCGGCAGTGTCGACCTGATACTGCTTGCCGTAGAGTTTTTCCATCAATGTCTTCGAAGGGCCGCTCATGGAGAGCCTCCCGTAATCGGGCCGCCGCGCATTGACCCGTCAGTGCGACGGCCCAGGGTTCAGATCAGGGAGAGCCGGTGGATGACCTGGCTGGGATCATCCGGGTCAGCGACGGTGGTGAACCCCGCCGCTTTGGCCAGCTCGCGCATCGCTTGGTTGGCTGCTGCATCAACCGAATACATCTGCCGCAAGCCCTTGGCCCGGGCATGGTCGACCAGGTGCTTGAGCAGCAGGCGACCCAAGCCATGGTGCTGCCAGCTGTCCATGACGGTAACGGCACACTCGCACTCGTCCTTGCCGCTAGCAGTGGCGTAGCGGGAAATGCCCACTTCCTGCAATTCGCCATCCACGTGGGCAAGGGCGACGTAAGCCGCCTGGCGATCCTGGTCGACCTTCATCAGCTGGTCGAGCATGGCTTCACCGGGCTCCCTGAGCTGGCACAGGAAGCGGAAATGCCGCGATTCGGGCGACAGCCGTTCGATGAAGGCTTTTTCGCGTTCTCGGTCCTGGGCTTGCAAGGGCCTGATCAATACGTGAACGCCGTTTTCAAGGGCTTCGATCCAGTATTCACCCGAAGGTTTTGGGAACGAAGGCGTTTTATGCTCACGGGAAGTCTCGGCGGGCGCCATGGCAATGTCCTCTGTGTCGAATGAACAAGGAAGTTCAGTTTCGGCAGCGGGCCCATCGCTGACTTGACAGTTGTCAATTGCTTCCCACATGACTTGTCAAACCGATAGAAAAAAGCGGGTATAGCCGGGGATAGCGTCCGACCCTTGGTCGGACAGACCGCTAACGTTTAGTGGAACCGCTAACTTCAATAGATACACGCCTGCAAAAAAGCAGAGGCATCATCATGTCAGGCCTTGCGGAAATGGGAGCAAAGCTCCAGGTCAAGTGCCTTGCGTGCTCGTTGAGCCGGCTTTGCCTGGCAGCCAGCCTCAGTGCCGACGAAGTGGCCAAGCTGGAGCGAATTGTCCGCCGTAACCGGCCGTTGAAGCGGGGTGAGTACCTGTTCAAGGCCAATGAACCCATGGAGCACGTGTATGCCTTGCGCTCCGGGGCGATCAAGAATTTTCTGCTCGATGCCGAGGGCACCGAGCGGGTGACCGGCTTTCTCCTGCCGGGGGAAATGCTCGGGCTGGACGCTATTGGTGCCAGTTGTTACCGAAGCTTTGCTGTTGCCCTGGAAGTCTCGCTGGTCTGCGCCATCAGGCTGGACCAACTGGTGGACCTGTCCGGCCAGATTTCAGGGCTGCGCTATCAGTTGCTGCACATGCTCAGCCTGGGGATCCAGGGCAAGGACGAGCACCTGCGCTGCTGCCATGGGCGTGCCGAACAGCGGTTGGCGATCTTCCTGCTGGGCATGTCCGCGCGTTACCAGGCGCGAGGCTTGCAGGCTGATGTGTTCAACCTGCCCATGTCCCGTGGTGATATCGCCAACTACCTGGACCTCACTCAGGAAACGGTCAGCCGACTGTTCAGCCGTTTCGTCCATGCAGGTTTCATGCTGTGCGCCGGGCGCGAGGTCAGGCTCATCGACATGCAAGGCCTGGTCAACCTGACCCGCCTGGAGGAGCCCACTTGAGCGCGGCAAGCACCCGGTCATAGCGTTGCACAGGCCAGCTTTCGGGGGAGTGCCCCACCCAGATCGGGCGTGACACATGGTCTGTGCGTATCCAGATACGCTGCGCGGCTACGCCAGTTTGCCAGCACAACCGTGCCACTTGGCGCGCCACCTGTGGCGGCGCGCAACAGTACACCGTGTCCGGGCGGAAAGTGGTCAGCAAATGCCTGGTCTGCCACCAGCCACTGCTGTAGTCACGCGGCAATGGCGACAGTGCCGACAGCCAGGTTCGACAATCGTCTGGCAACAGTTCGGCCGCAATGCCGTCATGTGACAGCTGCAATTGTAACCAGGGCAGCCAGCAGCGAATCTCATCCAGCGCACCCAACAACGGCAGCAGGCCGTCGGCGCGACTGATGGCCAGCAACCTTGTGCTTTGCAGGGGCAACGGCCAAGCGCTGCCAAGCGGCCCGGAATAGTCGAGCAGCTCCCCCGCACGGCCCACGGGCTGCGCGCTCTGGGTGCTGACGATAAATTGCCCGGCCACGCCAGGTAGGGTCACGTAACTGCACGGCCAGCACTCGGTACGACCACTGAGCACGCAGTACTGGCCAGCCATTGCCTCGCCGCATGGCTGGCTGCAAAGGGCCAGGCGCACGAATTGCTGGATGCCCAGGCCGGGCAATGTCTGGAGCAAGCGAACGCTGGCACCCTCGCGGTCCATGACTGCCTCGCACTGTAAGGATGACTTGCTGTAATCAGCCTAGACCGTGGGCAATCCGGCACTTTGATCAGGATCAAACCAGCGAGCGGCAGGGACTTCACGTTGTTGATAAAGGTCAAATGGGCTGCTGCCCCACGGCGCATGATCGAAGCGTCTCCCTGGGAGGCATTACTCATTCGAGGAGGGCGCCATGTCAGAAGATGCCAAGAAAGTGCCTGCTACCCCCGTCGCAACCCAGCCAACCAAAGCTTCGCCGCCCAGCGTCGAACCTTCGGAGTTGTGGCGGCCCTTCCAGCAATTACGCCGTCAGATCGACAGCCTGTTCGAGGATTTTGGACGGCGGCCGATGCGCATGCCGTTCAGCCAAACACCGTTCGATGTCGAACCTTTTTGGCGGCGTGACCTGTTCACCCACGGCATGCCGGCCATGGACATCAGCGAGCTTGCCGAGGAGTACCGCATCAGCGCCGAGTTGCCTGGCGTGGACGACAAGGATATCGAGATCAAGCTCGTCAATGGCAACCTGTTGATCCGCGGCGAGAAACAGGAAGAAGTGGACGAAAAACGCAAGGCATATCACCTGTCCGAGCGCCATTACGGCAGCTTCGAACGGGTTTTCCAACTGCCCCGTGAAGTCGACGCCGAGAAGATCAACGCCCAGTTCAACAAGGGCGTGCTGCTGGTGCACCTGCCCAAACGCGCCGAAGCCATCCATCCGGAAAAGGTGATTCCGATCAAGAGCGGTAAATGATCACCCATCCTCACTGCATCAAGGAGCAAGGAGGCTCCGCCTGTGGAGGTAGCACATGATGTCCATTGGCAAATACTGCAAACGGGACGTGGTCACCGCACCACCCGGTATCTCCATCTATGCCGCGGCGCGCCACTATCCGACGCATTCCGGTCGTCGATGATCTCGGTCTGCTGGTCGGAATCGCAACGGCGGACGACCTGATGGGCCTGCTGTCGGACCACCTGTAAGAACTGTCACTGCTGATCCGTCAACAGAGCCGGCGGGAGGAAGATCTTCGCGGCGAAGACCTTTGAGCGCCCCGTGCGCGATGACGAAAGGAGGCTGGCATGAGTGATTTCCCCGGTACTGAAGAGCTCGAAAGCCTTGACGCCTATTGGCGGGCGGCGAACTACCTCACCGTTGGCCAGATCTATCTGCAGGGCAATGCCTTGTTGACCAGGCCCTTGACCTTGGCCGATGTCAAACCTCGGCTGCTGGGCCACTGGGGGACTTCCCCGGGGCTCAACCTCGTCTATACCCATCTGAACCGGTTGATTCGCCAGTACAGCCTCAATGTGCTGTTTGTCACGGGGCCTGGCCACGGCGGTCCTGCCCTGGTCGCTCAGGCATACCTCGACGGTACCTACACCGAGCTCAACCCATCGGTCGAGCGCAACGCACTTGGAATGGCCCGGCTCTTTCGGCAGTTTTCCTGGCCTTATGGCATTGGCAGCCATGTCGGCCCCCATGTGCCTGGCTCCATTCACGAAGGGGGCGAACTGGGCTATTCGCTGGCCCATGCCTATGGTGCCGCCCTGGACAATCCGCAACTGATCGTGGCGTGCGTCATTGGTGATGGTGAGGCCGAAACCGGGCCACTGGCTGCCAGCTGGCACTGCAACAAGTTCCTCAACCCCGCCCGCGACGGCGCGGTGCTGCCCATCTTGCATCTGAACGGTTACAAGATCGCCAACCCCAGCGTGCTGTCGATGATCAGCGAGGAGGAGCTGACCAGCCTCATGTATGGCTATGGCTATGATCCGTATTTCGTCGAGGGTGACGAGCCGATGGAGGTCCATCGCGCGTTGGCCAGGACGCTGGATGTCATCTACGAGAAGATCAGCCAGATCCAGCGCCTCGCGCGGCATGCCGAAGACCCGCAGGTGGTCGACAGGCCCTTGTGGCCGGTGCTGATTCTTCGTACCCCCAAAGGGTGGACGGGGCCCAGGTACGTGGATGGGCAACGCGTAGAGGGCACCTGGCGGTCCCATCAGTTGCCATTGGCGGACCTCGACAAACCGCCGCACCTGATGCAGCTGCAACAATGGCTGGAAAGTTACCGTCCCCATGAGCTTTTTGACGCACAGGGTACGTTGTTGCCTGAACTGGCCGCGCTGACCCCAACTGGCCGGCGACGCATGAGCGCGAACCCCCATGCCAACGGCGGTCTCTTATTGCGGGCCCTGGATTTGCCGCACTACGCCGATTACTGCGTGCCGATGCCGGGCCCTGGTCAGGTGCGGGCCGAGGCGACCAGAGTGCTGGGTGGTTATGTACGCGATGTCATGAAGAACAGCCTTGCGTCGCAGAATTTCCGCCTGTTCGGCCCTGACGAAACGGCGTCCAACCGTCTGGACGCGGTATTTGAGGTGACCGACAAGGTATGGCTGGATGCTCGGGCCAGCGATGATAGACACCTTTCGGCACAGGGGCGGGTCATGGAGATCCTCAGTGAGCACATCTGCGAGGGCTGGCTGGAGGGGTACCTGCTGACGGGCCGCCATGGCCTGTTTTCCTGTTACGAAGCTTTCATCCATATCGTCGATTCGATGATCAACCAACATGCCAAATGGCTCAAGACAGCTGCCGAGGTGCCGTGGCGCAAGCCGATCGCCTCATTGAATATCCTCCTGACTTCGCATGTCTGGCGGCAGGACCATAATGGTTTCTCGCACCAGGACCCGGGCTTGCTCGACCTGCTGGCAAACAAGAAGGCCAACCTTGCGCGGATCTATCTGCCACCTGACGCCAACTGCCTGTTGTCGGTGGCTGAGCATTGCCTGCGCAGCCGTGGGTACATCAATGTGATCGTTGCCGGTAAGCAGATGGAGTGGCAATGGCTCGATTGCGAAGCGGCCGCCGTGCACTGCCAATCAGGTATCGGGCGCTGGGGCTGGGCCTGCCATGATGACGAGATGCCCGAGGTGGTGCTTGCCTGCGCGGGCGATGTGCCGACACTGGAGGTACTGGCGGCGGTTACACTGCTGCAAGAGCAGGCTCCAGACGTGCGTGTGAGGGTGGTGAATGTCGTTGACCTCATGGCGCTGCAACTGTCGCAACAGCACCCTCACGGGCTGTCCGACAGCGATTTCAACGGGCTGTTTACCGAAGATCGACCGGTCATCTTTGCCTTCCACGGCTATCCGGCGCTCATCCACCGCCTGATCTACAAACGTGCCAATCCGCAACGGTTTCATGTCCGGGGCTTTCGCGAAGAGGGCGCAACCACCACGCCATTCGACATGGCAGTCATCAACAATCTGGACCGCTACCAGCTGCTGCTCGATGTGTTCGAGCGCGTGCCACGTTTGCAGCCCCAGCTCGAACAGGCCCGCGCCCGCTATTGGGCCACGATGGAGAAGCACAAGCTCTACCTCATCGAACATGGCGAAGACATGCCTGAAGTTGCGCAATGGCGCTGGACATCAGCGTCGCGTGCCTGACCCCGCCTTACTTGGTCTTCCAGTACTTCTGCATTTCCAGGAACAGGAACGAGGCCGTCCAGGTGATCAGCACCAGGCCCGTCAGCGCCTGCAGGCCGGTGAGGTACTTGAGGTGGCCAGTGGGGGCGATATCGCCGAAGCCTATGGTGGTGTAGGTGGTGAAGGAAAAATACACGCAGTCCAGGAAACTGCCGTCGAAATTGCCGCTGAGCGTGCCCCAGCCTGGGGCATGGGCCATCAGGTAATAGGCCAAGGCAAAACACCACACCTCCAGGGCATGGGCCAGCAGCGCGCCGAACACGCCTGCGACGATGCGAAAGCGGCTCCAGAGTTTGAGCCGAGGTAGCCAGTCATTCAGGCGCAGCAGGCATTCGTAATGAATGATCACCACCAGGATCACCACCAGCATATTGATCAGCGTGACAAAGAGCATCGCAGGTACCCTGGCCAGGATCGGCGGTTCATTTCGTGGCATCGACCAGCACATAGGTGGCGGGCTCATTGGCTTGCGGTTGCAACGCCGGGAATTCTTCGGGGGTGATGGTCTCCTTGGCCAGCAACAGACGCGCGCCTGCATCCAGGTCGTCGCGGCGCTGCTCCAGCAAAGCCCGGGCGCGGCCATAGGCTTCTTCGAGCAAGCCGCGGACAGCGAGGTCGATCTCGCGCGCAGTTTGCTCCGAGTAGTCCTTGCGCTCCTGACGCAACAGCGAGTCACCCAGATAGCCGGCTTGCTGGCGCTCAAGCACCGCCTGGCCCAGCACCGGGCTCATGCCGAAGCGGGTGACCAGCTGGCGGGCGATATCGGTGGCGCGCCCGAGGTCGTCGGCGGCCCCCGTGGAGACCTGGCCGAACACAAGGTGCTCGGCGGCGCGCCCAGCCATCAGCACGACAAGGCGGTCACGCAGCATCTGCGTGCTGATCAGGTAGCGGTCATCGGTCGGCCGTTGCAGGGTGTAGCCCAGTGAACCCGCGGCGCGGGGAATGATCGACACCTTGTGCACCGGGTCCATCGCCGGCAGGCTACTGGCGGCCAGGGCATGGCCCATTTCGTGGTACGCCACCACCTGGCGCTCGTCGCTGCGCAATACGCTGCCTTTGCGCTCGATGCCCGCCACCAGTCGCTCGACCGCAGCGGTGAAGTCCTGCAACTCGACCCACTGGCTGGACCGCCGGGTGGCAACGATGGCAGCCTCGTTGACCAGGTTGGCCAGGTCGGCGCCCGTCAGGCCCGGGGTGATCTCGGCAATCCGCTCGCAGTCCAGGTCGTTCTTGTAGATGATCTTGTGCAGGTGGACTTTCAGGATCGCCAGGCGGCCCTTGCGGTCGGGCCGGTCGATGAGAATCTGCCGGTCGAAGCGCCCGGCACGCAGCAGCGCCGGGTCCAGCACTTCCGGGCGATTGGTCGCTGCCAACAGCACCACGCCTTCCCGTGGGTCGAAGCCGTCGAGCTCGGCGAGCAACTGATTGAGGGTTTGCTCTTTCTCGTCATTGCCGCCAAAGCTGCCGACGCCGCGCATCTTGCCCAGGGCATCCAGCTCATCGATGAAGATGATGCAAGGCGCCGCTTGGCGGGCCTGGTCGAACAGGTCACGCACCCGGGCGGCACCCACGCCCACGAACATCTCCACGAACTCCGAGCCGGAGATCGAGAAGAATGGCACCGCCGCTTCCCCGGCGATGGCCTTGGCGACCAGGGTCTTGCCGGTGCCGGGTGGGCCTACCAGCAGCGTGCCCTTGGGCACATGGGCGCCAAGGCGCGCATACCACGCCTTGTTTTTCAGGAAGGACACGATCTCGGTCAGCTCGCCCTTGACGTCGTCGATACCGGCCACGTCGGCGAAAGTCACCTGGGTGTCGTGTTCGACATAGACCCGCGCACGCGACTTGCCCACCCCCATCAACCCGCCCAACCCCTGTTTCTGCCCCAGGCCATGAAACAGGAAGTACCACAGCGCCAGCATCATCAACAGCGGCATCAACGCGCCCATCACGGTCGCTACCGTGTTGTCCTCGACGACGCCAGAGAACGCGACTCCAGAGCGTCCCAGCTGCTCGCTCAGAGCCGGGTCGACGCGAACGGTGGAGAATACCGAGTGGCCATCGATCGGCTCCTGCAGCTTGCCGAGGATCCGCTCGTGCTCGATATGCAGGTCGCTGACCTTCTGCTGATCAAGTAGTTGCAGGAACTGGCTGTAAGGAATGGCTTGCACGGCCGGCTGGCTGAACAGGCCGAACTGCACGGCAGCGAGCACTGCCAGGCCAACTGCCAGGAGGTAGAGCGTCCAGGGCTTATCCTTGTTCATGGCCATCTGTCCTCGGCGCGGCGGCGCTAGGCGATCAACAGATAATCTTCGACCTTGCTGACGCCGGGCACCGACCAGGCCGCACGCTCGACCACTTCTCGCTCGCGCAGCAAGTGCACCTTGCCTTCCAGCTTGACCACACCACCGTCGACCGTGACGCGGATGCCTCCGGCCTCGATTTCGGCGCTGCGCTTGAGTGCGTCCTCGATGTGGCGCTTGATATCGACCACGTCGGCCCGGGCTTTGAGGGTGATGCGGTTGTGTACGCCAACCACACCCGACAAGCGCCAGATTGCCTGTTCGATCACTTCGTTCTGGTATTGCCAATCGAGCTGGCCTTCCAGGGTCACCGTCCCTTTTTGCACGGTGACCTGGATGCCCTCCACGTTGGCGTCCGAGCTCCAGGCGATGATGTTCAGGGCACGGCTGGCAATCGTGTCGTCAGCGGTACCTTCGAGCTTGTTCAGGCGTACCTCTATCTCCTCGGCCAGGCCGCGCACGCCTTTCATGGCCTTGACCGTGCGCTCGGCACTGACTTTCTGGGCGTAGCTGTTGACGTGCCCGGAGAGGGTCACCACGCCGTTCTGCACCGTCACACCGATGCTGGCTGCATTGATATCGGGTTTGAATTCCAGCTCTTCGAGCACAAGGTCTCGCAGGTCAAGGTCGTTCATGATCGGCTCCGGTAGCAGATAGGGTAGGGGCGGTGCCCTGAGTCTTTGTTTCTACCCTTGTGCCCCCCAGCGCGATTGATAAAGGTCAAACCGGGTGAACAGGCCGGTCGCGGTTGACAAATGTCAGGCGTGCGGCGCACGCCGCCATCGATACTTAGCGTGTCCTGGCCATGCACGAGGGTACCGATATGCGACGTTATGTGCTTTGCGGGTGGGCAAGCCTGTTGCTGGTTACCGCGTCCGGCTGCACGGCGTGGCGCGCCCAGGAATACGATGCGCGCCTGGAATCAGCGGAGAACAACGCCGCCACCGCAAGGTTGCGCGCCGATCAAGTGTGTTACCGCATCGATCTGGTCGAGCAGACCGCCAACGAGGCCCTAAAGCGGGCAACCCAGGCTCAGGAGGAAGTGCAGCAACTGCGCCAGCAGGCCAGACGCAAGTAGCCCGCCATGCCACGTCGATGGCTCGACCCCGCACTGCTAGTGGTCTGCACGCTGGCCCTGCTGACTGGCGGCGTGGCCTATGCGGCGCAGCGGCCTGCCTGGGCCGCGCTGGTCTGGGCAACTGGTGGCCTGGTCATGGCCGGGGTCCTGGCGGTGGAAATGTTCAGGCGCCTAGCCCGGGGTGAGGCGGGTATCGACCTGATTGCCTTGCTGTCGATCACCGCCGCCCTGGCCCTGGAGAACATGCTGGTGGCTGCGGTGGTCGCGCTGATGCTGGCCACTGGCCGAGCACTTGAAGCGTTCAGCGTGCGTCATGCCGAGCGCGAATTGCGGGCGCTGATCGACCGAGCGCCGCAACGTGCCTGGATCCAGGAGCAAGACGGGCTGCGCGAAGTTGCGGTGGATCAGGTCAGGCCAGGGCAGGCCGTGCTGGTGCGCCTGGGTGAAATCGTGCCCGTGGACGGGCGCCTGCAGAGTCCCCAGGCCACCCTGGACGAGGCGGCGCTGACCGGGGAATCGTTACCCATCACTCGTCATTGCGGCGAGCCGGTGGCCAGCGGGGTGTGCAACGCCGGCGCGCCGATGGTGCTGGTGGCCACGCAGACTGCGGCACAAAGCACCTATGCCGGCATCGTGCGCCTGGCCGAGGCGGCACGCCAGTCACGGGCGCCCTTCGTGCGCCTGGCTGACCGCTACGCGCTGGCGTTCATCCCGCTGACGTTGCTGATCGCCGCGCTCGCCTGGTGGGCCAGTGGCGACCCGCAACGCGTGCTGGCGGTGCTGGTGGTCGCCACACCTTGCCCCCTGATATTGGCGGTGCCGATTGCCGTGCTGTCGGGCATCTCGCGAGCGGCGCGGCGTAGCATTCTGGTGCGCGATGGCGCGGTACTGGAGGCGCTCGCCGGGATCCGCCAGGTTTTTCTCGACAAGACCGGTACCTTGACCAGCGGCCATGCTCGGCTGCAATCGATCGAGCTTAACGGGGAGGGCGCGCCGCTGCAGATCTTGCAGTGGGCCGCGTCATTGGCCCAGGCATCCACCCACCCGATCGCTCGGGCTATTGTCGATGCGGCCCTCGCGCGGGGCCTGAGCCTGGCGGCGCCGCAACAGGTGCAGGAGGCGCCAGGCCAAGGGTTGGCCGGCCAGGTACAAGGCAAAGCCGTGCGCTTGGGGCTGCTGGCTTACGTGCAGCAGGGCAGGGATGCGGGCCCTTGGGCACAGGTGTGCTTGCAACAGCTGGACTATCTGGCCAGCAGTGGCAGTTTCGTAGCCGTGGACGGTGAATTGAAAGCGATGCTGCGGCTGGCCGACGATGTGCGTCGGGAAACCCCTCAGACCCTGCGCCGGCTTCGAGCCCGCGGCATCGACCAGATTGTCATGCTGACTGGCGACCGCCCCCAGACGGCGCAAATGATCGCGCTGACAGCGGGTATCGATGCGCTTCACTCTGGCCTCTCACCGCAGGACAAGGTCCGCCTGGTGCAGGAAGGTTGCCGAAAAGGTCCCACGCTGATGGTCGGGGATGGCATCAATGATGCGCCAGCACTGGCTGCCGCCGATGTCGGGGTTGCCATGGGCGCGTCCGGCGTGACTGCTTCGGCACAGTCAGCCGGCGTGGTCTTGCTGGTCGACAGGCTGGATCGTCTGATCGAAGCGCTCGACATCGCCCGGCATACCGTGCACATCGCCCGGCAAGGCGTGTGGGTGGGCATGAGCCTCTCGCTGCTGGCCATGCTGTTCGCTGCGGCCGGCTACCTGCCTGCGGTGATGGGGGCGGTACTGCAGGAAGGCATCGACCTGTTGATCATCCTCAACGCCCTTCGCGCCCTCGGCCCGGTTGCGGGCGATGGCCACAACGGGTTGCCGACCGAGAGCCTGCAGCGCATGCAGGACGAGCATCGACAACTGGACGGGGTGTTGACCGACCTGAGCCAGATGGCGCGGGACTTTGCCAGCCGCCCTGCGGAGCAGGCGCGGGCCGACCTCGGGGGCCTGGTCGCCGCCCTGCATGGCTCGCTGGAGCGCCATGAGCGGGACGACGAGCAGCAGCTGTACCCCCTGTTGAGCCGCTACATGGGAGGCGAGGATCCGCTCTCGCCGCTCAGCCATACCCACCGGGAAATGTTCAGGCTGATCCATTTGCTGACGCGCATGAACGAGGATTTCGCCCAGGCCGCCGCCAACCCGAGCGCCGACGAAATCCAGCACCAACTCATACGCCTGGACACCTTGGCAAAACTGCATTTCGACCAGGAGGAGGCCTTGTACCGTTACCTTGACCAACATTGAACACCGCTGCAGGCATTTGCACGCTTGATAAAAATCAAGCGCCAAGGGCGGCGTTGACCGGATGCTGGCAGCAGCGGTCAATCACTGCCGGCCGAAAAGCCCCGTCTCGATGCAACCCGAGCGACCTGAGTGATCAGGCCGGCCCACCGTTGGAGGCCATCATGAGTCACTATCAACGGCTGTTGCTGATCATGCGTCCAATGCTGCACCAGGCGGTCGCCCTGGAGCAGGCTGTTGCACTGGCCAGATCGGCATCGGCCAGCCTGCACATCGTCGCCTTGCTCGAGTCATTGGACAAACTCTGGCTGCTGGAGTCCGGTAAGCATCAAGCGGAGCGGGAGGCTTATCGGCTTGCTCAGCATGAACAGCTGGAAGCCCAGGCAAACGCACTGCGTGCCTCCGGCGTGCAGGTGACGACCGAGGTGGCCTGGAGTAACGACCTGCAGGATGACATTCTGCAGCACGTGCTGGAGATGCAACCGGACCTGCTGCTCAAGCAGGTCGAGCATGAGCCTGCGCTCAAGCGCGCCTTCTTCACGCCGCTTGACTGGCAACTGTTGCGCCACTGCCCGGTCCCGGTCTACTTGCTCGGTGCCAGCCAGCCGGCGTTGCCGCGCCAGATCGTGGCGGCGGTGGACGTGGCCGACACCTCGCCAGAGGGGCAAGCCCGAAATGACAGCATCGTCCAGCAGGCCGGTGCTTTGGCCTTGCAGACAGGGGCGCAACTGGACCTGCTGCACGCCTGCGATCTGTCGATGGCCTACATGGGCGATATGGGGTATGCCGCCTGGGCCATCGGTGACATTGCCGAGCCCTTGCGCCAAGCGCTGGAGGATGATTTCAGGAAACTGGCCGAACGCTTCGGCGCACCACCGCAACGTTGCCATTTCGTGCTGGGGCGCCCGGTCGCGGTGCTCAGCGCATACGTCGAATCACAGCCGGTGGAGGTACTGGTCCTGGGGCGGCCCATCGCACGGGGACTGGACCGTCTGTTCGGCAGTACCACCGAACATGTGTTGTACCAGGTACCTTGCAACATCCTGGTGGTGTAGGAACGTGCGGATGACTACGCCATGGGCGTGAGGCGCTCGGCGACCAGGGCGCTGGTGGCGACGATGTCCAGCCGGGCCTGGCAAGGGGCGGGCAGGCGAAAGGGCTTGATGCTGTCGGCGACCAGGATGCGTTCGAACATCCCGTTTTGGAACAGCGCCTCGCGCTGCTGAAGCTGCGGCGGCGTAGGCTATCCTGCAGCCGCACCGGGAGGTGCCCGATGAGCCCGTATCGCCGGATTTTGCTGATCATGACCAAGGCTCAAGCCAATGCCGCGCTGGACCGGGCCATGGCCCTGGCTGCGGCGTCTGGTGCTGCCCTGCACGTGCTGGGTATTCATGAACCCGGCGAACTGCGCCTGCGCCACGAGTTGCCGACAACCCCGCGGCCTTGCGTTTCATTCGTGCATTTCAGCACAGCGCTCAAGGCGCTGCTCGATGAGCAGCCGGCAAGGGGGGCACGCCCAGGTTTCGAGGCCGTGGAAACCTCCGATCCCCGAGACCTGGTGCCGGCCTGCATTGCCCGCTATGCGCCTGACCTGGTGATCAAGGACTGCTCGGGCTGTTCCCTGATCGATCAGCGGGCCCGGACTTCACTTGACCAGGTACTGTTGCATGGGAGCGAGGTGCCGTTGATGTTCGTACCGGCGAATGCCCCAGCCATGCCAGCTAGCGTGCTGGTCGCGGTGGATGTATCCCACGCCTCGCCGCTCAATGACGCACTGGTGATGGCCGGTCAGCAACTGGCAACGCAATGCCAGGGCCAGTTGAACCTGCTGTCGGCTTACGACCTGCCAATCGCCATGCTGGCAAATCCTGACCTCGCCGGCCCTTGGGCGGATGAGCTGCGGGAATCGCTGCAGTTGCCGTTCGATGCGTTGGCCGATGCCCACGGCATCGCCCACAACCATCGATTCTTCAGCGAAGGTGCGCCGTTGCGTGTCATCAAGGCCCATATCGCTGCGCTGGGAGCCGATGTGGTGGTGGTCGGCGCCGTGCAGGCCAGGCGTTGGGCCAAGCTGATCGGCGATACCACCGAGCGGCTTGTCAGCCATGCGCCGTGCAGCATCCTGACGATCAGGCCTACACCTGGCAGTTGAATCAGGCGGTATCGCCTGTTCGGCCATGGCGCACCACCTCCACGCAGAATTGACCTTCGTAGGGGGGCACATGGCATTCGACGATATCCTGCGCCGCGACCTGCAGATGAATGCCGACGATATCGGCATGCACCGGTTGGCGGCAGACGTGGCGGTCGACGAGCACCGCGCTGATGATGTGGCGCGCACCCAGTTCGGCGAGGTAGGCGCAGGTGCGTAGCAGAGAGTGCCCTTCGTAGAGCACGTCATCGACCACCAGCAAGGTGGTTGCGGCAAGGTCGAGCTTGGCGAGTTCAGGGTTTTCGGTGAGTTGAGTATGGGCATGCAGGAGGCTCAGGTCGTCTGCATAGCGCTTGACCTTGATCGGGTAGAGCGGCAAGGGCGCAGCACCGGTGAGTGCCTGCAGGTGCAGTTGCAAGCGCTGCGCCAGCGGCTCACCACGCCGCTGAATGCCTACCAGTGCCACTTCGGACGCAGGCAGACAGGCCATGGCCTGGCGGGCCATCGAGCGCAGCACGCTGTCCAGATCGTCTTCGTCATACAGGCGGACCCTCGATGGAGCGGGGCGATTCATGGTGTTTCTCCTTTATTGGATATCACTGGGCGGGAGCCTACCCGGGCACCTAGAGGTGGGCTTGATAAAAGCCAAGTGATAGCCAGCCGAGTCCGGGCCAGGAACCTGAGTTTCAGTGCATCGCGGATTACTGCATCTACCAGACGGGCGCAGGCACCAATAGCCTGCTGATGACACTGATGGGCCATGGCCGGCACGCGAGATCTTTATTACCCGCATAGTTGACCTAAGATAACTTCTGCCGCCTTTCAGATCGTCGCGTTGCGCGGGCAGTGATAGCGTTGCTACATACGCTTTTGATCCCGAGGCGTGGCCATGTATCAGAACCTGGCTGTTCTGGCCGCCTTGCTGGTGCTGTACGCCAGCCTGGCCGGCGCGCTTGAGTCCAAACCTGTCAATGGGCCGCTGTTGTTTCTGCTGGCAGGCCTGGTGGCAGGGCCCTCCGGGCTTGGGTTGTTGAACCTTTCGCTGGACCGCAACGATCTTCGCTTGCTGGCCGAGCTCACCCTCTCAATCGTCCTGTTCAATGATGCCGCCAAGGCCAACCTGGCCCAATTGCGGCAGTCCCGTAGCCTGCCCTTGCGCTTGCTGACCCTGGGCCTGCCGCTGACACTGATTGCGGGCTGGCTTGCTGCCTGGCTGATGTTCCCACGGATGCCCT